>HF991956.1:4250-13475 GCA_000433135.1 Clostridium sp. CAG:921 | reverse complement strand
CATCCTTACAATTAAATATAAAATGCGGTATCCCTATTTGATTACAAACATTCTTGGCATCTATGTAAGTATTGGTATTACAACAACTGCTTCCAGTAAAAAGCTCCAGTGTCGTACCAACAACATCATAACCTTTTTGCTTTAGTAAAAGAGCAGACACAGAACTGTCTACACCACCGCTCATTCCAAGCAATACTTTATTATTTTCCATATTTTCCATCCTTCAATATATCATTTAATTATTGCAGCACCCAAAACTAGTACTTGCACTGCTTATGTTTTTCTCTAACATATCCTCTAGAGTATGCCAAGCTAGAAGCGCACATTTTACCCTAGCTGGCATATTAGATACATTTTTAAAACAAATTGCATCTTCTAATTTTTCTAAATTTTCTTCTGAAACATCTTCCCTTTTTATCATAGAAATAAATATTTTTATGATATTTATTGCCTCATCAACTTTTTTCCCTTTTAATGTGTCTATCATAACTGAAGTAGAAGCTTGTGATATTGCACATCCATGTCCCGTAAAAGCCATATCCACAATCACATTGTCATCAAGTTTTACTTCTAAATTAATCTCATCACCACAATTTGGATTATGACCAATTTCTGATAAATCTGCCTCGTCAAGCTTTTTTTTATTGTATGAATCCATACCATGTTCCATTATGATATCATTATAGATATCTGACAAATCTTCCATTTTATCACCATTTCCTAAATATTTTATTTTACTATGTATTTTTTAAACATTTCATAAGCCTTTTTTAAAGCTAAAACAAGATTATCTACATCTTCTTTTGTATTATACATATAAAAACTTGCTCTACAAGTAGAATCAATTTTTAAGTATCTCATAAGTGGCTGTGCACAATGATTTCCAGAGCGTATGCATACATTTTGACTATCAAGTATACTTGCTACATCATGTGGATGAACACCATCTATATTAAATGAAATAACACTAGAATGATTTAAACTATTTTTCGTCATATATAATGTTAAAAAATCAAGTTTAGATAGCTCTTCTCTAGCATATGAAACAACTTTTTCCTCTATTTTTGAAATCCTGTCATACCCAATATTTTGAATATAATCAATTGCAGCTCCAAGTCCAATGACACCTTCAACATTTTGTGTTCCAGCTTCGAATTTATTTGGAAGAGGTGCAAAAGTAGTATCTTGTTCATAAACATATTCAATCATGTCACCACCCATTAAAAATGGTGTCATTTTATTTAAAATTTCTCTTTTTCCATAAAGCACACCTATTCCCAGTGGAGCAAGCATTTTGTGCCCTGAAAATACTAAAAAATCACAATCGAGTTTTGAAACATCAATTTGCATATGAGGAATACTTTGTGAGGCATCAACTACAACAACAGCTCCTTTTTTATGTGCATACTTTATTATTTTTTCTATATTATTTATTGTTCCCAATACATTTGAAACATGAGTAATTCCTACAATTTTAGTTTTATCAGTTATTTTTTCTTCTATTTCTTCATCACTAATTTCAAAGTTTTCGTTTATGTACATATAATTTAATTTGCTCCCTGTTTTTTTGGAAACCTTTTGCCATGGTACCAAATTTGAGTGATGTTCCATTATTGAAATCACAATTTCGTCTCCAACACCTAAATTTTCTAATCCATAAGAATAAGCAATTAGATTTAAGCTCTCTGTAGCATTTTTTGAAAATATTATCTCTTCACTATGTTTTGCACCAATAAATTTTGCTATTTTTTCACGAGTTTGTTCATAGACCTCTGTAGCCTTAATGCTAAGGCCATAAGCACCTCTATGTGGATTTGCATTTGAAGTTTCATAAAAATTACTTATGCTATTTAATACGTACTCTGGTTTTTGAGTCGTTGCTCCACTATCTAAATACGTTATATTATTATCCCTTAGCAGAGGAAAATCTTTTTTTACATTTTCCATCATTTTCATCCTTTCTTTAAAAAGTAGTATATTTAAATATCATTATATATTATTTGCAAACTAAAAAAAATTAGTATAATAGCGTATACCTTTGTTTTGGTTATATAATGTTAGTCTACTCTAACATTATATAACCAAATGAAGTCTTTGTCAATATATCTTGCTATTTCAACAGTTTCAAAAACACTATACTAGGTATTATTACTTAGTTTAAAATATATACTACACACATTAATTATAATCTAAAATATTAAAAATTATCCTAAGCATTATAGCCTAGGATAAACTTTAATTTATTTTATCATCAATTTTTTTTAAAATTTCTTCTTTTAATTCTTCATCTTTGATGCAATCTATTACATTACTAAATTTAGCTTTAAGAAGTAATTTTTTAGCCTCTATATCACTAAATCCTCTACTCATTAAGTAAAATAATTCACTTTGCGATATTTTTCCAGCACTACTTGAATGATTTCCTTCAACGTCTTCTTCTGAGCACAAAAGCATAGGAAGTGAAATTGACCTAGATTTATCTGAAAGTAGCGTACATGAATCATTTTCGTTTCCAATAGATTTTTTAGCTCCCTTTTTAAAGTCAATTGTACCTTTAAAATGTTTTTTTGAAGTATCGTTTAACGCACCTTGAACCTCAATATTTATATTGGAATTTTCGCCTTCTAACTCCGATATATAATTTAAATCAAATAATTGATTATTACTTCCAAGATATATAACTTGTACATCATTTAAACTGCTTTTTTCTTTCAGATTTGAATAATAGTTTGTAATGCTTGAAATACCGCCAAAATCAACAATAATAAATTTCACATTTGCATTTTCTAAAATTTCATTATCTATACTAACAAAATTTCTAGATGCAATATTCATAAAATTTAAAATAATCACATTTAAATTTGAATTTTTATTTGCAATTGTTTTTAATGTCAAATTATGAAATGCACTTACTTCTTCATTAGATGTTGTATATTTAATTATAACAGTAGCGTTAGTACTTTCTTTCGAATTAATTAGCAATTTATCATGTAATTTACAGTTTGCATTATCAAATTCATATGAAAGTTTCACAGTCTTATTAACTTTTGAATTTATGTCAAGAACGTATGAATTTTCTGTCTTCATATTTTCTAATTTTTTTGATACACCATATTTAAAATTTGTTTTAAATTCTCCTTTTTTAAAATTTATTTTAGAAGAGTTATTATCAAATTTTATATTATTAAACTCATCAAACTCCACTGGAAGCGTAAGATCGTTAAGTTTTATATCATTTATTCCAAAATTGTTAGAGGTTCTCCTTGGTGTACTATTTAAAACAAACTCTTCCATTATCCTATACTCCCTTCTAATTCCAAGTTTATTAGATTATTCATCTCCACTGCATATTCAATAGGTAACTCTTTAGAAACACTATCGGCAAACCCTCTTACTATCATACCTTTTGCATCTTCTTCTGAAAATCCTCTACTCATTAAATAAAATATAGCCTTATCACTTATTTTACCTATTTTTGCCTCATGAGAAAATTCAACATCATCATTTCTTATATCATTTACTGGAATCGTATCAGACACAGAAATATCATCAAGCATTAAAGATTCACAAGAAACAGATGATTTAGAATTACTTGCATTTTCACTTATCCTAACAAGTGATCTATATGTACACTTTCCACCATTTTTTGAAATAGATTTTGCATTTACAACACTCGATGTATTTTTTGCATTATGAATTACTTTAAAACCATTATCTAGGTTTTGACCACCTCCTGCAAAAGAAATACCTGTATACTCTGTTTTTGCTCCTTCTCCATTTAATATGCTCATAGGATAAAGCATAGATATTTTTGAGCCAAAAGAACCACTAACCCACTCCATATTTGCATTTTTGCCTACAATAGCCTTTTTGGTATTTAAATTTAACATATTTTTTGACCAATTTTCTATAGTAGAATACCTAAGAGTCGCATTATCTCTAACATACAATTCCACACACCCAGCATGCAAATTAACTTTATTATACTTTGGAGCACTACAGCCCTCTATAAAATGTAAACTAGCTCCCTCATCAACTATTATAAGAGTGTGTTCAAACTGTCCTGATTCTGGTGAATTTAGTCTAAAATATGATTGAAGCGGTATGCCTACTTTAACATTTTTTGGTACATACACAAAAGAGCCACCAGACCAAACTGCTGCATGAAGTGCAACAAACTTATGATCTGTTATAGGTACGCACTTCATAAAATGTTCTCTTACAAGCTCAGGGTATTCTCTAACGGCTGTTTCCATGTCTGTGTATATTACTCCTTGTTTTATTAGTTCTTCCCTCATGCTATGATAAACCACTTCAGAATCATATTGTGCTCCAACTCCTGCTAAAGATTTTTTCTCTGCCTCTGGTATTCCAAGCTTATCAAACGTATCTTTTATATCCTCTGGAACATCGTCCCAAGAAGAATTAAGTTTACTTTTCGGCCTAACATAAGTAGCAATTTCATCCATATTTAATTCTGAAAGATCAGGCCCCCAAGATGGCATATCTAGCTTATTATATACTTTCAAAGCCTTTAATCTAATATCTCTCATCCACTCAGGATCATTTTTCATCTTTGAAATTTCTTCTACAATTTCTCTAGTTAATCCCTTTTTTATTTTATAATCATACTCATCTTTATTTTTTATATCATAAATATTTCTACTAATCTCTTCTAAACTTGTTTTACTCATTAATCCAATACCTCTTGTTTATACTTAGAATATCCTTCTTGCTCTATTTCATTTGCTAAAGAATAGTCACCCGTTTTTACTATTTTTCCATCCACTAATATATGTACATAATCTACATTTAAACTATGTAAAATTTTAGTATTATGAGTTATAATTAATACCCCATTATCACTATTTTTAAACATTTCTATACCTTTTGATACAGTTTTTATAGCATCAACATCAAGACCAGAATCAGTTTCATCTAATATAGCTAATTTTGGATTTAAAACTAGCATCTGCAATATTTCATTTTTCTTTTTCTCTCCACCAGAAAAACCAACATTTAAACTTCTTTGCATATACTTTGGATTAATTTTTAATTCCCTCATATACCTCATAAGCTCTATTTTAAATTCATTTATCTTAATGCTCTTACCAGTAGATTTACTCTTAGCATATCTTAAAAAATTAGTAACCGATATACCTGGTATCTCCTCTGGAAGTTGAAAAGACATAAATATCCCCTTTCTAGCAATCTCGTCTGTTTTCATATTAGTAATGTCTTCTCCTTGAAAGAAAACTTTACCACTTTGTTTAGTATATGCTGGATTATTTAAAATTGCATTAGCCGTAGTAGTCTTCCCAGAACCATTTGGTCCCATTATAACATGTACTTCACCAGGCTTAATCTCTAAACTCAACCCCTTTAAAATTTTCTTATCCTCTGCACTAACAAACAAATCATCTATTTTTAATAAACTCTCACTCATATCAATCAAAAAATCCTTTCTACATAATAACTCAAAACTATTTTAGCAATTAATCAAAATATATAAGCTAATATAAGCTACAAATCAAATGTTAGCCTACTCTAACATTATACAGTCAAAGTAGCTTTTTGTCAATCCATCCCTCAGAGTTAGTTTTGTAAAAAGTTATATAGCTTATGTTTCAACTTAAACTTTCACCATTTTTTCACATTCTTATCACAATACATGTTTTATTATTTCATCATTTGAATTATTATGTTTAAAATACAAAATTAATATACCAAAATCTTATTAATATTTTTTTGCATAGTATTTATTAGTACTAGTATATTACAAACTAATTTCATATTTAAAGATGAATCTGCACCATTACACATACTAGCTACAATATACCTAATTTATAGCATACATATTTTACATAAATTTAAATTTTACTTTTAATTAAAAACATTGACTTTTAACTATATTTACTATATAATTGTATTATTGCATAAATTATGTACTAAAGTATATACGAGGAGTTGTAATTTTATGAAAATAGGTATATTTACTGATACATACAACCCAACAGTAAGTGGCGTTGTTACATCTATTAATATGTTAGAAAAAGAACTAAAAAAAAGAGGACATGAAGTATATATATATGCTCCTTCAAAGTCTGAAAAAACTAATCCCAGTGAAAACTTGATTATGCTAAAAAGTGTTCCACTTCCTATTGCAAAACAATATAAAAATAGAATTGCAGGATTTTATTCCAGAGAAGCAGCAAAAGAAATAAAAGAAGTTGGACTTGATATAGTCCACACACAATCTGAGTTTGGAATAGGGCATTTTGGTAAAATAATTTCAAGAAAGTTTGATATTCCATTTATTCATACTTATCATACAATGTGGGAAGATTATATACACTATATTATGCCAATAAAATCTGGTAGAAAAATTTATTCCAAAAGATTAGTTAGAAATTTTTCAAAGGCATTTGTCAGAAAGGCAGAATGTGTAATTTCACCTTCTAAGAAAACTGAAAAATATCTAAAATACAAATGCAAGGTAAAAAACAAACCTATATATATAATTCCTACTGGGATTGACATTTCTCCATTTAAGAGTGAAAACTTTTCTAATGAATCTAGAATGATTTTAAAAGAAAAATTAGGAATAAAGCCAAATGACAAAGTAATTCTTTTTATTGGAAGAATGGGTGAAGAAAAAAGTATAGATATTATTATGGACAATATGCCCGAAATTATAAAAAATATGCCAAACGTTAAATTTTTACTTATTGGCGATGGACCTTCAAGGGCACCATTGGAAGAACAAGCTAAAAAATTAAATATACTTGACAATGTAATATTTACTGGAAAAGTTCCATGGGCAGATGTTCCAATGTATTATAATCTTGGCGATGTTTTTGTAAATGCATCAGTCACTGAAACACAAGGTCTTACATTTATTGAAGCTATGGCATCTGGAGTTCCTATCGTTGCTAAATATGCGCCAAATTTGACAGAGTTTATAACCCATAATAAAAATGGCATCCTTGTTAGAAAGAACTCTGAATTTTCTAAAAATATATTAAATGTTTTAAATAATACCAAATTATCTGATAAACTTAAAGAAAATGGATTAGAAACAGCAAAGATGTATTCTTCTGAAGTTTTCGCTGACAAAATTGAAATGCTATATAAAGAGATAATTAAAAATTATAAATTAAAAAAGAACTTAACAGATAAAAAAGAAAAAAATAAACATATGAAAAATTTTTATAAAACCGTAAAAGAAAAGTTACTATTACTAACTAAAATAAAATAATGTATAGGATGTGAATTTATGAAATTTCTCTTTTTTTTAATAGCACTACTTATTTTTTTGCTATTATATACTATATTTTCAAGTTTAATTAGATTTTCACTTTATTTAACTACAAGATATAGTTTTGAGGAAAAAAGATTGTTTTTTCCTACAATGTTTACGATGCTTCTTTGGTGCTGTATTGCCATAGTATTATTTTATTTATTAATATGTGTATGGAACATACCCGTTATAGACATAGCTTTAAATATATTAATAGGTGCTGAGGTTGATGCTAATGATATTTTAATTTTGACTGCATGCTTGCTTACCTCTTTTGTATTTGGTGTAATTGTTCAATCGCTCACTTATTTTAGTGCAAATATAAACATATCTAAAATTACATCTAGCATAAGATATCAAATAAAAAAAATAACTAGTAAGTTAAAAAAAGAACAATCAAACGATGGTTTAAATGAAATAAATGATACTATTAACTCAAATGACAATGTCCAAACTTCAATCGCCTTAGAAGAAAAACAAGAAAAACTAGATTATAGCGGAGCCTTTGCAGCTAGTCTATTTACGACTTGCCTTATTGCATTTGCAATCTGTATTTTTTTTCTAATTGGTTACGTTATATCTGGCGAATTTTTAAGTTCTTTATAAAGATTAATACCATATTTGATACAAAAAAATCATTGAAAATACTCATGTATATCCAATGATTTTTTTATGCCTCTTTTTAATTCAACCTTTAATTAATTTCATTTTCTGATGCTTGTGACAATTCATTTTCAATTTGATTTTGTTCTTCTAAGCTCACATCATTTTGCATATTTCCAAAAGAAAATACCTTTCTTTCAGACTTTGTTTTTTCGTCAAATTTCTTTTCATACTCTGCTCTTGCTAAATCTAGTGCTTCTTGCATAGCGCAAAACATCTCTTCTACATCACTTTTTGTAAAATCATATACATTACTTCTTGCCATTGGCTCTAAAATTTGAATATCATGCATTACCTTATTTACTCTCTTACCTGCATTTTCCATAAATTTTAATCTTTTTTCTTCATTAATTTCCATTAGTATTCCTCCCCAAAATCCAAACTAAGTTTATCATAAATTCAATTATAAATCAAGCAATAACCACGTTTAATTTTAACACATTTTTTAATGTTACATGCCTACTTAACTACTAAATAATAATTTTTTCCATCAAAGTATACTTTTCAACCTCAATATTTTTACATAAAAATCCAATACCAGAAATGTCACCTAATATCAATTTTTCTTTATCGTACCTGCTTAACTTTTTTATGTAGTATTCAAGCTTTGAAGCTAGACTTTTAGTGTCAGTTTTCCAAGCCTTTTCGACTTTTATTGCAATATGTGATCTAGTGTATTTAGCACATTTTCTACTCATAGTTATATGTTCTTTTATCCTTCTTGATAAATCAGTAGTGATTCCAGTATATATTGTACTATCCAAACATCTTATCATATATACATAATACATTTTAAGTTGTCTTTATAAATAATTGCTCTTTATATTTATCTTCTAGTATATATTTTAACTTTGGATGTTTAGATAAAGTTGGATCGTCTAAAATTATTTCTTTTGCTGCTTCTTGTGTTTTGTTAAGAATATCTATATCAGTAAGCAAATTGGCAAGTTTAAATTCTGGCAATCCAGATTGCCTTATTCCAAAATAATCACCAGGACCTCTTATTTCTAAATCTTTTTGTGCTATTTCAAAACCATTATTACTTTTTTCCATAATTTTTAATCTTTGTCTTGAATTTACAGATTTATTATTACTTTTTAGTATACAAAATGATTGATGTATACCTCTTCCTACTCTTCCTCTTAATTGATGCAATGCTGCAAGACCAAATCTATCAGCATTTTCTATTACCATAACTGTAGCATTGCTGACACTTATTCCAACCTCAATTACAGTTGTAGAAATAAGGATATTAACTTCAT
>HF991956.1:0-4214 GCA_000433135.1 Clostridium sp. CAG:921 | reverse complement strand
ATCTTTGCATGATTTCATCTTTTTCCTTATTTTTCATTTTACCATGTAAAAATTCAACATTATACTCTTTAAAATCTTCATTTTTATATTTTTGATAAAGCATTTCAACCGATTTTAAATCCAAAGTTTCGTTATCTTCAACGAGTGGACAAACAACATAGATTTGCCTACCTTCATTAATTTGTTTTTTCAAAAAAGTATTTACCCTTTCCTCTAAAGCATCATTTACAACATATGTTTTTATAGGTTTTCTACCAGCGGGCATTTCATCTACTATAGATAAATCCAGATCACCGTAAAGTACTATTGACATAGTTCTTGGAATTGGCGTTGCAGTCATTACTAAGGTTTCAACACTTTTTCCTTTGTTGGTCAATTTTAATCTTTGATTTACACCAAATCTATGTTGTTCATCTGTTATAACCAAGCCTAAATTTTCAAATTCAATATTGTCTTCAATTAAAGAATGAGTACCAACAAGTATATCAATTTCATGCGATTTTAATCTTGAAATTATATTTTCTTTCTTTTTCTTTGTAGTACTAGAAGTTATAATCTCAACATTAATATTAAGCTTAGAAAAATATTTATTTAATTCATCATAATGCTGATTAGCAAGTATAGTAGTTGGTGCCATTATTGTGGATTGATAACCATTTTTCACTGCAATATACATAGCAACTGCTGCAATCATGGTTTTTCCACTTCCAACATCTCCTTGAACTAATCTATTCATAATTTTTGAAGAATACATATCCTTAGCAATTTCGCCAATTACCCTTTTTTGAGCATTTGTAAGTTCAAATGGTAATAAATTAGTAAACTCAGTTATATCAATTTTAAAAAATTTAGTACTTTTTTCAGTACGTATCATACTATTTTTTCTACTTAAAAGAGCCAGCTGTAATAAAAAAAGTTCATCAAATATAATACGATTACGTGCAAGTGATACATCTCTAAAACTTTTTGGAAAATGAATCTTTTCCATGGCATAATTAATCTCACATAATCCATATTTTTTTCTAAAACTTTCATCATAAAATTCTACAATAGACGGTTTATTACTAAATACTAAATTCATAAGTTTAAAAATATAATTTTGCGTTACTCCTGCAGTTAAATTATATATAGGATACACTCCTTGAACTTTCTCTATATCATCTAAGTTATAAACAATTGCTGAATCAACATTCTTTCCTCCATTGTTCCACTCTGGTTTTCCAAAGAAAAGATAAGTAGCACCTTCATGTATTTTTTCTCTAATATATGATTGATTAAACCAAGTCAATTTACAAACTCCAGTTTCATCAGAAACAAAGCATGAATAAATTGCTAAATTTTTTTTTATTCTTTTAACAGACATAGAAGAAGAAACCCTAGCCTAGAAGAAGAAACCCTAGCCATAAAAAGGCAATTATCCCCAACTATAAGTTCTGATATTTTGCAAAGTTTCGTCCTATCTTCATAGGTTCTTGGATAATATTCAATTAAATCTTTAATATTACTAATCCCAATTTTTTTTAAAAGTTCAGACATCTTAGGTCCAACACCTTTTAAATACTGAACATCCATGCCAAAATCAAATTCTTTTTGTATAGTAACCCCCTCCTCAAAAATACAAATATATTATACCACACATTTGTACTTTTTGTAACCACATTTCATGAGTTAGTTTTATAAAAAATCTAATTTATAAAAATTCT
The DNA here is from genome assembly GCA_000433135.1 of Clostridium sp. CAG:921. Lineage (GTDB taxonomy): Bacteria > Bacillota > Clostridia > TANB77 > CAG-465 > CAG-465. Next base: position 2,511 of record HF991956.1, on the reverse strand, counting down.
ACATCATTATAATGAAAAAATTGCAAAAAGCAAATTAGATAAAAATCTAATTTGCTCTTTTTTCTAGTCCCTACCAGTAATTTCGACTTGATTCAAATCACCTGCATAATCATACGATTTGCAACAAGTTTCATCTGTACAACATGCTTTTGACTTATCATCTGATACATTAATTTTTATACTATCAAGCCTACATGTACAATCATCAATGCAGTTATGCACGCAATCAGTAACTCCACACTTAATTTTTTGTGAACCTTTTTTTAAATCTTCCATTTAATCATCTCCCACAATTATTATTTGCAGTTTTTATAGATTAATAACAAAAGACATAAAAAAGATTTAACTTTTCACCAAATATTTTTTATTTATTTTTTCTATAGCTAAAGTTGCAATTTTACTACATTTTTCAATCTTATCATTTAACTTTTTGGCTTTATTTTTTCCAAATATTTTACTTTTTGACGCATTAACTAATACTTCATATTCTACATTTGCATCTATTAAATCTTGAGTTACACATGTATCAATTGCAAGTTCATTTTTTATTTCACATTCAGCAAGTATACTAAAATCAGCCTGTTCATTTACATATAGCAAAATTTTTCTAAACTTGTATGAAAGTTTTCTTGTGTCTTCAGTAGTTATTAACACTAAAAATCCAGACTTAAACGGATATGCTTCAATACACTCTACAAATTGACCTTCCACTATTTTTGTAAGTCCAAGTTTACCAGATTTTACATATTCTAATGCTCTTACAATCTTTTCCATTCTTCTATCACTATACATACTTATCATTTTCCACCCTTCTTATATACTTTTCCACTTGAAAGTTTAACCTTGTCACGCAAACTTCTATGATAAGCAATTGTAAATCTGTGAATTTCATCTTGTAAAAATGTCAAAAAATTAAATACATTTTTTTTGTCAGATATGTCATATTCATTTCCATCAAGATCAATTATTGCTCTAGTTCTATGCTTATCGTTTTTTACCATTCCATATATGTTAGCACTTTCTTCCAAATCATCAAATGCTTTTTTTACCATATTAAGCTGATTTTTTCCGCCATCAATTAGTATAACATCTGGTAATGGCCACTCAATTTTATGTTTTATTCTTCTAGTTAACACTTCATACATACACTTTGGATCATCCTGCGTTAACGTAGACTTTATTCTAAATTTTCTATACATTTTTTTGTTTAGCTTTCCATCTTCAAATCTAATCATACATCCAACAATATATTCATTTCTTAAATTTGAGATATCGTAGCACTCAATAGAATTTAAACCACCTTTTATTTCTAGTACCTCTGCTAAATCATCTACTACATTGTTTTTTTGATCCTCAATATTTATATTAATGTTATTTTCAACCATTTTTATTAAATTCATTTTTTCACCACGTTGTGGACAATATGAAGTAATACTTATATTTTTCAATTTAAAAAAATCGTTTATCAAATTTATTTTATCATCATTTAGAAGTATGTAAACCTTCTTTGGCATATCTTTATTTTCGATGTAATACTCTGAAACTATTTGAACCAAAGTATCATAAATTTCTTCTTTTCTTAATTCGTTTACTTGAACATTATCATGTAAAACTACTTTATAGTTTCTAATTTTAAATACTTGTATATAAAGTGTTGAGCCATTAAAAACATATCCAAAAATATCAGTGCTATTTTCAGACAAATTTGATACCAACTGCTTCTCTTTAAGTTTATCGATATCATCTATTCTATTTTTTAGTACCTGCGCTTTTTCAAATTCTAACGTTAAAATACACTCATCTATTTGTTTTTCTAATATTTGTTTTATTTCATCATTTTTTCCCTCTAAGAACAATATCACTTGTTGTATCATTTTCTTGTACAACTCTAAATTTACATCATTAATACATGGCCCCATACATTTACCAATGTGATAATATAAACACGGTGACTTCGGTTTTGATTTTTCTAAATTCAGTTTACATCTTTTTAACGGAAATATTTGCTTTATAGTAGCCAAAGCATGCCTCATTGCGCCAACATCAGTATACGGTCCAAAATACATAGAACCATCTTTCTTCATTTTCCTAGTTACATATATTAATGGATACTTATCCTTAACAGTTATTTTTATGTACGGATAAGTTTTATCATCTTTTAGCATTACATTAAATTTTGGTCTATTTTCTTTAATATAATTACACTCAAGTGCTAAAGCTTCAACTTCATTTTTTGTCACTATATACGTTATATTTCTAACAAGTGTAGCCATTTTGGTAATACGTGGAGACTTTGGCGTATTTTGAAAATACTGCCTCACTCTTTTTCTTAATGAAATAGCTTTTCCAACATATATTATGTGGTCATTTTCATCCCTCATCATATAGATTCCAGGATCATATGGTATCTTCGATACTATCTTTCTAACATCTTCAGTAGGATATGGCATAAAACTCTCCCCAGACATGCAAAAGAGGGTATAAAACCCTCTTTGTTAATTTCAATTTTAA
>HF991955.1:4360-9628 GCA_000433135.1 Clostridium sp. CAG:921 | reverse complement strand
GTAGGAAATATTTAAATAATTATATATCAAGTTAGAAAGGTTGATATTTTAACTATTGTAATGTGAGGTAATTTATAATCCTAATTTAAAATATTCCCAAATATTAATTTTATAATATTATTCAAAAAAAATCAACTATACGCAAATATTGAAAAAAGCCAAGCTATTTGCTTGACTTTAAATACTATTAGTTATTTTATATGAACTATATTTATTGCACCTTTTAGCACATCAATTGATAATTTCTTCGTATAAAAGACCTCACCATCATTACTTACAGGAAATTCGTTATTTGATACGATATGAACTTTTTGCGCTTTATAAAAGTGAGCCTTTGAAAGGTTTATATGGTTTCCTTTTGTGTATTTAGGCAAAAATATGATTTTTTGTCTTATTCTTGTTGAATCAACTGCACAAATATCTATAATTCCATCTAAAACGTTTGCTTTAGGGCATGGCGGTATACCTCCTCCATAATATTTGCCATTACAAATAGCAATAAGTGTAAAATTTTGTTTTAATGAATTTACAGGGGTCATTTTGTCGTTAATATTGCAATATGTTCTTAGCTTAAACTTATAATTTTTGTTCATAAGTAGTGTATAAAAAATTGCTAGATTATACTTGAGTTTCCCAGAAACAAAAGGCACATTTCTGAAGTGATCAACATTTTTTGCAACCATAGCATCAAAACCAGCATTTAATATATTTATGCAATATTTATTGTCGTTTAGTCTTAAAATATCTGTAGGAGTAGAACTTGCATTTATACTAAATGCTATTATTTTACGCATACTCATATATTTTGAGATACTTTTTATAAAATCATTACCAGTTCCACATGGAATTACAACTATATCAGAATCTGATCCGTACATTCCACTAATTATTTCATTTAGAGTACCATCACCTCCAACGCTATAAAATCTACAAGTATGCTTAGAGGACAAATCCTTAGCAACTTCTGTTAAATGACCGCTATATTTTGAGACTACCATCGTAGCATCTATTCCATATTTTTTTAATAATTTTTTTATTGAAATACCATGTTTTATACCTTTTTTATTACCAGATACTGGATTTACCAAGATATAATGTTTCATTAATACATCACCACAATAATTTTAGCATTAAATCATTAATAATTCAACATTATTTATATTACAATTAGTTCTATTTGTAAAAAAAAGGAATATACATATTACAAAGAAGGTGAATTTATTGTTAAGAAAAAATAAAATGATGAAAATGAATAAGTTTTATAAAAATCCAAATTGTAACAATTATTCAAATGTAAAAAATGTACTAAATNNNNTCAAATGTAAAAAATGTACTAAATGATAAAAATTCAGTAATGATTTCAGAAGGCATGACTGGAAAAAAAGTAGAAGAAATTCAAAAAATGTTAGTTGAAATTGTAAATCTATATCCAAGTTTACCAATAATAACAATAGATGGTATATATGGTCAAAATACTGTAATTGCAGTAAAAGAATTTCAAAAACTAAATTCATTACCACAAACTGGCATAATTGATGAAATTACAATGAGAAAGTTATCATATTTGCATGAAAAAAATAGAGAAAAATTTAGGGAAGAGTTACTAAAAAATAAAATAAGTGAAGTAAAAAAAAATAAAAAAAGAGAAGATGATTATTTAGATCAATCAGATAATATTTTAAGTGAAGGAAGTATTGGCGAGTATGTAAAATCTTTGCAAAGTTATTTAAATGTAGTATCAAATAAATACCCAACTATTTCACTTTTAAGAGTAGATGGAATATTTGGTCCAAAAACAAAGGCTGCTGTTATGGAATTTCAAAGAATATTTGAACTAAAACAAGATGGAGTAGTAGGGTATGAAACATGGAATAAATTAAGCAGTGCAACTGGTGGAAATCCAATTTCTGTTGATATTGACTGAGGTTTGTTAAAGTGATATAATTTACCAGAAAGGATGGTAAATATGTCACTTAATATTGTATTGGTAGAACCAGAGATACCAGAAAATGCTGGAAACATAGCAAGAACATGCGCAGCTATTGGAGCAAAGCTTCATTTAGTAAAGCCATATGGTTTTGATATATCACAAAGTGCAGTGAAAAAACATATGAAAAGAGCTGGACTTGATTACTGGGATAAAGTTCAAATTATAGAATATGAAAATTTAGATGATTTTAAACAAAAAGTAGGAAGCAACGATATATTTTTACTTTCTACAAAGTCGCAAAAATCATATACTAATGTAAAATACACTGAAAATTCATATTTAATATTTGGAGCAGAAACAAGAGGCTTACCAGAAAATTATATACTCGAAAATTTTGATAAAGCAGTAAGAATTCCAATGCTACCAGGACTTAGATCATTAAACTTATCAAATAGTGTAGCAATAGTTGCATATGAAGCATCAAGACAACTAAATTTTACAAACTTACAAACAGTAAGTGATTATTTCAAGAGTTAGTTTTATAAAAAAATATTGCTAAGAAAAAAATTGCATAAATGCTTTTATTTCTTAGCGTTATTTTTTAGTGAAATTTTTAAACAAAAAAACATGCTATAAAGCATGTTACAATTGGTAGCGGTAATAAGATTCGAACTTATGACCTTTCGGGTATGAACCGAACGCTCTAGCCAACTAAGCTATACCGCCATCAACACTACATTGATTATACAATATCTAGTTTTATATGTCAATATTTTTTTATAAATTTATGAAATTAAATTTTTTAGAAAAAAATAAAAAAACTAAATTTATTTTTTATATAAACTTTTAGCATTAAATGTTAACTATTTTTTGATTTTGTATAAATAAAAGAATAAGCGTAAATTTATAATTAATTACGCTTAAGTTAACTACATATTTTTTTGACATTTTTTACAAATTCCAGTAAGTTCTAAATTGTGATTTAATATTTTATAACCAGTGTCACTTTCAATTTTTTTTGAAAATTCATTAATAATTGGACAAATATCGATAGGAATTTCATTATGACATTTTGCGCATACTAAATGGTGTTGGTGCTTTTTTGTAATAAACTCATAATATGCTATTTTGTCTTGTCTTATACTTTTTTGAATAAGTTTATCATTTTCTAATTTCTTTAAAATTCTATACACAGTAGACAAATTTATATTTTTTGAAACTGTTAACTTTTCAAAAATTTCATTTGCTGTTAATGGCTTAGTAGATTTAGACAGTATATTTTTTATATCTCTTATATTATTGGTTATATTACACGACATATAAGCTCTACTATTAATCCACTAATCACGCCAAGCAAATATAGCATTCCTAGAATCTTAAAGTTATCCTTTTGAGGCTTATTCATTTTAAATAAAACAGCCATTCCAATACCAGCGCCAGTAGAAAGTCCAGCAATTATAGCACCAAAAGTAATGCTACCAGAAAGATATAGCTCTGTTAATAGTACTGAAGAGGCACAGTTTGGAATAAGTCCAATAATTCCAGCAATGAAAACCTGAAAAATAGAACCACTCATAAGTACTTTAGACAAGTTTTCTTCACCAATTAGAAATATAGCACTGTTTAGTAAAAATGAAACTATTACTATAAAAATAAATGTACTAAATGTATGTTTTAAAGTTGAATGTAAGATGCCATGGCCACAATCACAATTTTTACAGATTTCACTAATATGTTCATGTTCAATGTTTTTAGAATTTAGCTTTTTTACCTTAGTAGTTCTATTTATAAAATAGTCTACTAAAAAACCAATTATAAAAGCAATAACAAATTTAGTAAGTAGTATTTGTACAAGTTTTATCATACTTGAAGCATCTGGGTGTGAAATAAGTACTGGAATCGCTTCATCTGAGGTAGATAGAAAGACTGCAAGTAAAGTTCCAAGTGATATTATTCTGCCAGAATATAGATTTGAAGCTGTAACTGAAAAGCCACATTGTGGTATAAGACCAAGCAAAGAGCCAATTAGTGGACCACATTTACCAGATTTACTAAGAACTTTTTCTATTTTTTTTGAAGAAGTATGTTCAATGTATTCAATTAGTAAATATGATAAAAACAAAAACGGCAACATTTTTATTGAATCAATCAATGTATCTTTTATTATATCTAACATAAAAATCTCCTTAATTTAAAATGTAATGCAAACGATTTGCATTAATTATTATACATTATGTTATATTCTATGTCAAGAAAAACCACAGATATTGAAAATATTATTTTTAGTTATTTGCTGAATTCTATTTATATTTTTACTTGCAAAATTTAAATATGTGTAGTAAAATAATATTAGTGAGGTGAAAATAATGGAGGAGAAAAAATTAAAAGCAGATGAGTTTGAGGCAGCTTTAAATGAAATATTAAACCAAAATATAAAGTACGATACAGTTGATGTATCAGAGCTTTCTGTGTATGATAGAAGATTTGAAGAAATAAATCAAGAGTTATTAAAATACTATCAAAAAAGAACTGGAAATGATTTTGAAGAAATGTATAAAAGTGAACTTGAACTTGCTATAAAAGAAAAATTAGAAGATGAAATTGATAAGGGGACAAAATCTAAAAGTAAAGACGAAATAGATGAACAAGAGGAAAAGCTAAGAGAAATGTCTAATGAAGCTTTAGATGATGAAGATGGCGTTGGTGAAGAAGAAAAAAAAGAAGCAATAAAGGAAGCAAGCAAAGATGATGATGTAAGCAAAATGACACCTCAACAGCTAAGAGCACTTATAATAAAGGAAGTGTATAAGGAAGCATATGAAAAGTACACACATGATATCTTAGAGTTTAAAAAAGTGCAGTCTGGAAAAGAGAATATTACTACATTTGGACTTAATGAAAAAGCAGCAATTAGGTCAATAATGACAGAAAGGTACTTAGGAAATTTAAATTCGTCATATAAATTACGTGCAAGTGAAGAACTTGAAAAAGATCCTGAAATTTCAAAGTTAAAGGAAAAGTTTAATGAAGAGATTAAAGATTATGACAGATATATAAATAAAAAAGTAGAAGAAAATCTTGGAATGATAAATGAATTAAATGAAAGAAGAAATGAAGTAGCAAAAAAAATGGCATCACTTGATCCTGAAGCAACAGATTTTAAGGAACAAAGTGACGCATTACAACAAGAATATATGAAGTTGACTTTTTCTATGAATGCTATAAAACCGTCATTAGATGATTATCAAAGAGATTTAAATGTAGCTAGTGAATATGAAAGAGTAGCAAAAATAAATGGTGTTAATCCATCAGATAAAGAACCAGTTCTTGGAGAAATG
>HF991955.1:4114-4350 GCA_000433135.1 Clostridium sp. CAG:921 | reverse complement strand
ACCAGTTCTTGGAGAAATGAGTACTAAAAATGATTTGTATGATAATCAAGCAATAAAAGACGTTAATAAAGTTGAACATAGTGTAATGCATGTAAATATGGAAACAATTGAAAGTGGTTTAAGTAGGATAGATGAACTTATGAGAAATTATGATGATAATATTGAGCAAATTTCTGAAATACTTGAGACACTTGAAATGCAACTTGGAATTCAAAATGAAAGTAAACAATACGCAG
>HF991955.1:0-4058 GCA_000433135.1 Clostridium sp. CAG:921 | reverse complement strand
AAAATTGCAAATAGAATGGAAAAAGGAAAGACACCGATTAGTAGTGAAAAAACTACTTTTATGGATGACTATAAAGACAAAGTTCAATCAGATGAAGAAGCAGAAGAACATGGAATGAGAAGAGAAAATACAGAAGAAAGAATAGAGGCAGTAAGAAGAGGTTTAGATTCTTTAAGAAAAGATCACAAGGATTTAGATCGTGAAGATAATGTAAAGGTAAGAACACTTTATAATAATAAAAAATAAGGAGGAATATATATGGGACTTACAACAACAACAGAAATGTTTAAAAAAGCATACGAAGGTGGCTATGCAATAGGTGCATTTAATGTGAATAATATGGAAATAATTCAAGGAATAATGGAAGCTGCAAATGAACAAAATGCACCAGTTATTTTGCAGGTATCAGCAGGAGCTAGAAAATATGCTAATCCAATTTACTTAAAAAAATTGGTTGAAGCTGCAATAGAATGTAATAAACAGGCAGGAAGAGATATACCAGTTGTACTTCACCTAGATCATGGACCAGATTTTGAAACATGTAAAGCATGTATTGATAGTGGATTTACTTCAGTAATGATCGATGGTTCAAAGTACAGCTTTGAAGAAAATGTTGCTCTTACTAAGAAAGTAGTAGAGTATGCACACCCAAGGGGCGTTGTTGTCGAAGCTGAACTTGGTAAACTTGCTGGAATTGAGGACGATGTAAATGTTGATGCAAAAGATGCAATGTATACAGATCCAGACGAAGCTTATAGATTTGTCAAAGAAACTGGATGCAATTCACTTGCCATTGCAATAGGTACTAGTCATGGAGCATATAAATTTAAGGGAGAAGCAAAACTTCGTTTTGACATACTAGAAGAAGTTTCAAAAAGACTACCTGGTTTTCCTATTGTATTACACGGCGCATCTTCTGTTCCACAAGAATTTGTAGAAATGTGCAATGAGTATGGTGGAAACATCCCAGGTGCTAAAGGTGTTCCAGAAGAAATGTTAAGAAAAGCAGCAACAATGGCTGTTTGTAAGATAAATATAGATAGTGATATTCGTTTAGCAATGACGGCAAATGTCCGTGAATGTTTTACAAAATCACCAGAAGTATTTGATCCTAGAGTATATTTAGGTCAAGCAAGAACAGCAGTAAAAAATATGGTAGCACATAAAATTGTTGATGTACTTGGATGTAATGATAAAGCGTAGGTGATAAGATGGAGTATAGATATAGACCAGAAGGAGTTTGCTCACGTGAATTTGTAATTGACATTGACGAGAAAACTAGAAAAATTAACAAATTAAAGATAATTGGTGGATGTCCTGGAAATACTATAGGAGTTAGTACATTAGTAGAAGGTATGGATATTGATCAAGTAATTGAAAAACTAAAAGGAATAAAATGTGGATTGAAAGGAACATCTTGCCCTGATCAAGTAGCAAAAGCCTTAGAAAGTATAAAAGAAAAATTATAAAAAAATAGCCTAAGTTATTTAAACAATAGTTTAATAACTTAGGCTTTTCTAATTTAAAATTCTAATATATTCCATAAAAAGGAAATGGAAAAATATGTCAGAATAAATGTAAAATATTTCCTGTGATTTTTTGTTATTATTGTTATAAACTAATAGTAGCATTTATGTAAAAGCTAAGAAGTATAAAATATTTAATTTAACTAATAATATTAAAAAAGACTTTTAGGAGGTAGAGTGATGAGATCAACAGGAATATTAAGAAAAGTAGATGAGTTAGGAAGAATAGTTATTCCAAAAGAAATTAGAAAAAACTTTAGAATAAGAGAAGGCGATCCTTTAGAGATTTACGTTGAAAAAAATGGAGAAATTTTGCTAAAGAAATATGCTCCATTTGGAAGTATGTTAGACACTATAATACAATATGCCGACGCTTTAGCAATCACTTCTGGTATGTATGCATGTGTAACAGATACAGAAACAGTAATTACTATGTCAGGGCTTCCAAAACAAGATCAAGACTATGTAACAAGAGCAATAAGTGATCATGTGATAAATGTAATGGAAGAAAGAGCAATCTGGTCAACAAAAGTTGATTCTGTAATGCCAATAATAGATGGAGAAAATACTGCCAAATATAAATCGCAAATAATATCACCAATTATTTGTGATGCCGATGCCGTAGGTGCAGTAATATTATTTTCATTTGATAACAAAAAGAAAATAACAGACGTAGAATATAAATTAGCACAAACTGCTTCATATTTTCTTGGAAAGCAAATGGAACCATAAAGCTCTCCGAAATACTATTAGTAATTTATATACTTATCTTATCAAGCATATTTACATATAATGTACCAATGAATATATTGATTCAAACGAATTGATATATTCATTTTTTGCATCCTCCCACTGAGTTAGTTTTGTAAAAAAATCTATTATGATAAAAATTTGACATTTTATTTTTAGTTTGCTATAATTTAAGAAAAAAATCTTTTTTTAATAAAATTGGAGGTTGCCATATGAATAATTTGTTTGGTATTATTATTTTATTTATTGGTGTAGTAGTTTTTAAGAAATTTTTTTTGTTTTCTTATGTACCCAAAAAAAAGAATAAAAACATTTATCAAGTAAAATGGGCACATCGTGGATTTCATTTCGGATGTCCAGAAAATTCGCTGAAAGCTTATGAAGAAGCAATTCGTATAGGTCTTGGTGTCGAATTAGATATACGTGAAACAAAGGATGGAAAAATTGTATGTTTTCATGACAGGTTTACAAAAAGATTACTTGGTATACCTGGTAGTGTAAAACTTTTTAATTGTAATTATGTAACCGGTAGAAAATTTTTAGAAAGCAATGAGTATGTTTGCACTTTAGCTGAGGCTTTGACATTGATTAACGGCCAAGTGCCAGTGCTGATAGATGTAAAGGGCTATATGTCAAATTCATATCGTAGAGAATTAATGTATACACTTGGACGGTATAATGGTATCGTGTATTTACATACGGATAGTTTAAGAACGTATTTTATTTTAGTAACAGTATTTGGAAAATATAATGTTTTCTGGGTATTTAATGTTCTTAGAAAGAGGTTTCAGTTTATAAAATCTCATCACTATAAGGCAGCATCGAACAAGTACAAAAGGGTAATGAATATGGATGAGATCAATATTCCTACTATTGACGATATATCAGAAGTATTAGTTAGTGCTTTTGAAAATAGTCATAGCATTAAAGAAGCATGTTTATGCTTATCAGAAATGTTGAATAAGTATGAATCCAGAGTAGATGAAAATCATTGGCTTAATAATTACTTACTGTTACATCGGTCTATTGTCTCAAGTGACTATAAAGAGAATTCTTTAGAAGCGTTTGAGCATGCAATAAAATTTGCTGATGAAAATAAGCTAAATGTTGCACTTGAACTTGATGTAATTATTTATAAGGGGGACGTTATTTGCTACCATAGCGACAGAATAAGTAAAAGACTTGGCCAGGTAGCTTCTTGTGCTGAGAAAGTAGCAAGGGCTAGAGCCACAAAGTTTAAGGATGTGGTATTGCTTGTAAAAGAGCACTCTAATGTAGCTCTTATAATTGACATCAAGGATTATAAATTTAAAAATAGAATTTTAGAAGAGAAAATATCTAAAATAATCTCTGAATGTGATTATAAAGGAAAGTTTGCTGTTCAATCGTTTAATCCGCTTGTATTAATGTGGTTTGAAAAATTTAAACCGGAGTATATAAGAGGGCAGGTTGGACATAGTTTATCTGGCCTTACTAAGTATGTTCCATTTTTCAGATTTCCGTGGGCAGTCAATGTAGTATTGTTTGAAAAGTCGTCTGCTGATTACGCCGTATATGATAATTCTAACTTTATATACTTATTTATCAAATACAACAAAGATATAAGAGGAAGAAGTGTACTAATCTATGCTCCTAAAAGCTATAATGAAATAGAAACATTTATAGGAAAAGAAGGAATATTAAATTTTATAGTCGAAAACGTAGCTGACGAAACAGCCTGGCCAAAATGGTGGCTTCAAAAATTCAAGATATAGCCCCCAGAGTTAGTTTTGTAAAAAACTA
>HF991954.1:9039-10409 GCA_000433135.1 Clostridium sp. CAG:921 | reverse complement strand
TTCTTCAAATTTCATAATTAAATTATATAATAAAAAGAGAAAGTTTAACATAGTAACGTTAAACTTTCTAGTTAATGCACGAAGTGCGAGTGAATTTTTAATTCACTTTTTTACCTTGTCTTTTTTCAAGTATTAAATTTACAGCACTTAATTGTTTAAAAGCTTTTATAACTGTTTTCTCACATAAGCCTAATTTATTTTTTACTTCTTCTCGTGTAAATATTAGATATATATTACCATTTTTATCAACCCAATTATGTTTTTGAGATAGCGTTAATCTATCAAGTAAAAATCCATATAGTATTTTACTATCTGAATTAAGATTATCTTTATATAATTTATTTGAAAATAATTCTTGTGGTACTTGATAATATTTATGTGATAGTACCTCATTTATTTTATAATATTCGATGTCTTGCATAATATCACTCCTTTCAAGTCTATCAAGACTTTATAGAAGTGAAAGAACATTTTATATAAATTCTAGAAATTTCTAGAAATTTTATTTTCTCAAAAAATGTTTCTAGAAATTAATTCTAGATTTTTTAAATCGGTTTTAACAGAATTTTTCAAAATTGCACAAAAAAATAGTATCAATCAAAAGGCTTGATTAATACTATTTCGCGTTATATTTAGTTCTATGCAATTCTCTAAAAATTGCAAAAAAATGGTCGGAGTGACAGGGATCGAACCTGCGGCCTCATGGTCCCAAACCACGCGCTCTACCAACTGAGCCACACCCCGCTTCACCAATTACATTGCTAATTATAGCATTAAACATTTTAAAAATCAATACTTTTTTAATATTTTTATTAAAAATATTGACTTTATTTTAAAAAAAGTATAATATATATGTATATATTGTGCTATTTTGCTAATTTATTAGCTTGGCTTGAAATTATAGAAAATATATTAATTAAGGAGATCTATATGCAGGTATATTGTGGAACTGATATAATTGAGGTAGACAGAATTGAAAGTGCAATAATAAATACAAAAGGATTTAAAGAAAACGTTTATACTAAAAGTGAAATATACGATATAGAAAAAATAAGAGGTAAACTTAAGTATCAAAGATATGCCGGAAGATTTGCTGCTAAAGAGGCAATATACAAAGCTATGTCAAAAATTTTAATTGAAAATGGTATAAGTTTAGATTTTTGTGATGTTGAAGTTGTAAATCAACCAGAGCTTTTGAAAAGACCAAAGGTTAATTTTTTTAACGAGAAGATTAATGAGATTATTAACAGATGTAATGTACAAATTGATATTAGTATATCGCATATAGAAAAAACAGCAGTTGCTACTGCAATAGTAAAAATAGATTAAGGAGATTTAGAATGAATAAAAAGTATTATATAACAACACCA
>HF991954.1:8332-8988 GCA_000433135.1 Clostridium sp. CAG:921 | reverse complement strand
CATGTTGGCCATTGTTACTGTAGTGTAGTGGCTGATGCTATTGCTAGATATAAAAGGTTAAGAGGATATGACGTGTTCTTTATGACGGGTACGGATGAGCATGGTCAAAAGATTGAGAGAAAAGCAAAAGAAAAAAATAAAACACCTAAAGAGTTTGTTGATGAAATAGTTGCTGATACGAAAGATCTATGGAGGACTCTTGGAATATCATATGATAAGTATATTAGGACAACAGATGAAGAACATGTTGAATGTGTAAAAAAAATATTTCAAAAGCTATATGATAGTGGTGACATTTATTTAGACTCATATGAAGGGTTATATTGTACTCCTTGTGAATCTTTTTGGACTCCAACTCAAGCAACAGATAAGAAATGTCCTGATTGTGGAAGAGATTTAGAACTTGTAAAAGAAGAAAGTTACTTTTTTAGATTGTCTAAGTACCAGGATAAGTTATTAAAGTACTATGATGAACATCCTGAGTTCTTAGAACCTGTCTCAAGAAAAAATGAAATGATAAAAAATTTCTTTAATAAAGGATTGGAAGATTTGTGTGTTTCAAGAACTACAATAGATTGGGGAATAAAAGTACCATTTGACTCTAAGCATACAGTGTATGTTTGGATTGATGCTTTATCTAATTATATATCTGCACT
>HF991954.1:1808-8323 GCA_000433135.1 Clostridium sp. CAG:921 | reverse complement strand
ATCTGCACTTGGATATTTAAGTGATGACGATACGCTTATGAAGAAATATTGGCCTGCAGATTTACATTTGGTTGGTAAAGAAATATTTAGATTTCATTCAATAATATGGCCAGCATTTTTGATGGCACTTGATTTACCATTGCCAAGGAAGATATTTGGACATGGATGGTTAGTTGTAGATGGAGCTAAGATTTCAAAATCGTTTGGAAATTATAAGGATCCAAGAATTTATATAAAAGAGACATCGGCTGATGCTTTAAGGTACTTTTTATTAAGAGAAGTAACACTTGGTCAAGATGGAAATTTCTCAGAAGAAATGTTCTTAGAAAAGTGTAACTCTGATCTTGCTAATGACCTTGGAAATTTAGTAAGTAGAGTAACTGCAATGATTGAAAAATATAACAATGGAGTAATTGTAAAAAGTCATATAGACAAGGTCAATGTTGATTTAGATCTAATAGATGTCGTACAAGATGTTGTTGGCAAAGTCGAATTATTTATGGATGATCTTAGAATAAGTGATGCTGTTAGTTCTATTTGGAATATTATTTCAAAGGCTAATAAGTATATAGATCTGACTATGCCTTGGGTTCTTGCAAAGAAAAATGAAAATGAAAGGTTAGATCAAGTTTTGTATAATTTGGCTGAAACTATAAGAATTATAGGAGTTTTATTACAACCATTTATGATCGAAGTACCAGGAAAAATATTTGATCAGCTTGGCGTAAAAGATACACTTCAAGTGTGGGATAGTGCAAAAACATTTGGACTTTTAGAAGATGGTACTAAAGTTACTAAAAAAGAGAATCTATTTAATAGAATAGACTTAAATAAGGAGAATACTAAAGTGGAAGAAGTAGTAAAAAGTGAAGAGATAAAAGAAAAAAGTGAAAAAGAATATATAACAATTGATGAACTTGATAAAGTTGAATTAAAAGTTGGTCAGATTTTAAGTGCTGAAAGGATTGAAAATGCAAATAAACTGTATAAGTTAACAGTGGATCTTGGAAGTGAAAAAAGAACTATAGTGTCTGGACTTGTTAAATATTATACAGCTGAGGAATTAATTAATAAACAAGTTGTGGTAGTTGCAAACTTAAAACCAGTAAAACTAAGGGGAGTTGAATCTCAAGGAATGTTACTTGCTGCTGGTGATGATGATGTAGTAAAATTACTAGTTCTTGATAATAATTCGGGAACACTTGAAAATGGTTCAAACATACATTAGTATGTTTATATAGGAGGATGATATTATGGAAAAAATGGAAGATTATTACAAGGAGCCAAAGAAAAAGATAGATTGGCGTTATTGGTCAAGAGAGATTTTAGAAGTAATTGTGTGCTTTTTAATAGCATATGTAATATTTTTGATAATTAATTTCTTTTTCGGATCAATATCAGGTGTAAAACAAGTTTCTATGTTTCCTACAATAAAAGAAGGAGATAGTGTATTAATTCAAAGAGCAACTATATTTAAAAAGACTTTAAAAAGAGGAGATATAATTACTTTTGAGGCTCCAATAGATAAGGGATATTATAAAGAAGTAGCTGACAATGAAGTAGTTGCTGAATATAATAAATATAACTTTTTCTCTGGATTTTTATACAAGTTTGTAGGAATAGGTAAGGTTACATATGTAAAAAGAGTAATTGGTGTTGCTGGTGATCATGTTGTAATAAATGAAGATGGAACAGTTAGCATAAATGATGAAGTAATAGAAGAACCATACTTAAATGAACAAAGAACTGCTCAAAATGGTCAATATATAGATGTTATTGTACCAGAAAATTGTATATATGTTATGGGAGATAACAGACAAGAAAGTAAAGATTCAAGATTCTTTGGATGTATACCTCTTGATCATGTAGATGGTTATGTTAAATGTAGGGTATGGCCACTTAATAAAATTGGTGGATTACAATAACTAATAAATTAAATATAATGGAGGATAAATATGTTTGAGAAAATTATATGCCATGATGAAAATAAAAAATTATTTGAAAAATGCATACATGGAGGTAATATTTCTCATGCATATTTATTTTTTGGTAAGGAAGGTATTGGAAAATGTACTTTTGCTAAAGAATTTGCTAAGGAGCTATTAAATGTTGAAAATTTAGATTCGTCGACTGAGTATAAATATATATCAAGATTAGAAGGAAAAAAAGATATAGTTATTGAACAAATAAGAAAAGAGTTAATTGATGATGTGTATGAAAGACCTCTTAGTGGAAATTACAAAGTCTATATAATTGATGATGCTCAGTATTTGAACATATCTGCACAAAATGCACTGTTAAAGACGTTAGAAGAACCACCTGATTATGTGGTTATAATATTAATTGCTTCAAGCATGTCATATTTTTTACCAACGATAATATCTCGTGTTAGTATGGTATCATTTTCAAATATAAAAAATGAAAAAATTGAAGAATATATAGAAAAAAATTATAATGTAAATTTTAACTTAAATTTGTTGAATTTCGTAGATGGATCTTTAGGTCTTGCTATAAATATTGTAAAAAATGATATGATAGATAAGTATGAAAAAATAAACAAATTGTATGAATTATTGTGTAAGAAAGATGTTATATCAATTTTTAAATTAAAAGATGATATTGAATTTTCTGAAGAAACAATAGATTATCTGGAATATTTATTGTACTCAAAACTAAATTATTCGTGTACTGATTTCACACAAAAAGCTAAAGTTAGATTGAAAAATAATGGAAATTATGATGTAGTCATAGATAATATGTTATTAAAAATAATTGATAATATACTATGAAAATATTGACTATTTCAAAATGGTAAGTTCTGGTTTTTGCTAGAACTTATTTTATGTCATAAATTCTATACATTGATAAATTTTACTAAAGAATAGGCTTTAGATTGAAAAATAATAAAAACTGTGGTATAGTATGTTGTAGAATTATTAAATTTATTTGTAATTCTTTGTAAGGAGAAATGTATGGAAGAGGAAAATAATAAAAATGATAATGTAATTACTGCTAGGTTAAAAAGAAATGGAAAGTTAGTATATTTTTCTTCTGCTAATATTGAAAATTTTAAAATAGGAGATAGTATTATAGCGACGACTGATAAAGGCGATGAATTAGGCAGAATTGTTAAAATTTCCAATAAGTCTAATCTACCTAAAAATATAGATATAGAAAAAGAGTTTAGAGTCGCTACAAAAAAAGACTTAGATATTATAAGATTAAATGAAGAAAAAGCAAACGAGGCTTTAGCATTTTGTAAAGAGCAAGTAAAGAAACTAAAACTTGACATGAAATTGCTGTCTGCTGAATATACTTTTGATATGTCAAAACTAACATTTTATTTTGTTGCAGAAGAAAGAATTGATTTTAGGGAATTAGTTAGAATTTTAGCTTCTGAATATAGGGCAAGAATAGAACTAAGACAAATAGGCCCTAGGGATGAGATAAAGGTATATCCTAATCTTGGAATGTGTGGTAGAGAAGTTTGTTGTAGGTCATTTTTACAGGACTTTGAACCTGTAACTATAAAAATGGCAAAAGATCAGGGGTTACAGATTAATATGTCAAAATTATCAGGTGCTTGTGGAAAACTTATGTGTTGCCTAAAGTATGAGGAAGAAGCATATAAAGAAAATTTGAGTAGGTTACCTAAAGTTGGAGAAATCGTAAAAGTTGATGGCGAAAGTGAGAAGGGAAAGGTCGTAAATATTGATATCTTAAAACTTAGAGTGAAAGTGAAATTTTCAGGTGACGGTGAAGAAGAAAGATTTGAAATTTATCCTGTTGAAAAAATCACATGGAAAAAAAGCAAAAATGATATAAGGGAATAAAAAAATAAATATTTAAAAGAAATTGTTTCGTGGAGGTGAAAAATATGGCATATAAAATAACTAATAAATGTATTAAATGTGGAGCTTGTGCTGCAGAATGTCCAGTAGGTGCAATATCAGAAGGCGAAGAAACATATGTAATCGATCCTGATATGTGTATCGAATGTGGAGCTTGTGCTGCAATTTGTCCAATGGGAGCTCCTGTACCAGATGAAGAATAAATTTTATTTATGATGTATGTTTATTTTACATACGTCATATTTTTTTGCGTATTGCAGAGAAAATATTAATAGTAACAATAATTGAAATAATAAACTTAAATTTAAACTTTAAAATTTGTATTTGATGTTGAAAACTAAAAGAAAATATGCTATACTAATATTAGTTTTTAAAGGCGTTGAAGAAGAGGAGTAAAATATTATCCCACAAAGAGAGAGAAACTTTTAAGCTGTGAGGTTTCTTGTGTAAGATGTATTTGAAGGTAGCTTTGGAGCTAGTATGCTGAAGTAGTTTAATGTGTAGGTATACTCCGTATACAATCGGTTAATTTGTAAAAAGTGCGTATATTTTTGTATACGAAATAAGGTGGTACCGCGAATTACAGTCATTCGTCCTTATATATCTGAGGATGTATGGCTGTTTTTATATATATAAATGTGGTGATAATTATGATAGAAAATGTAGAAATGTTTGCTTTGTTGTTATTATTATTTATTTGTACATTTTGTATATTTAATGTTAGAAAAATAGTATCTGGCAGAGTAAGTACAAATGTAGAAAATAAAGTTATAAGTATATTAAAGTTAATTTGTTATGTATTATGTATTGTAGTATTAATGTTAATTTATTATATAAGGAGGTAATTAGTTTTATGGAAAATAAATTTGATTTTGGAACAAAAGAAGAAAAAATATATAAAAATTGGGAAGAAAAAGGATATTTTAAACCAGTAGAAAATAAAAATGGAAAAACCTTTGTAATATCAATGCCACCACCAAATGTTACTGCTAAATTACATATTGGACATGCGCTTGATAATACTATTCAAGATGTGTTCATTCGTTATCATAGACTAAAAGGTGATGAAACTTTATGGGTACCTGGTACTGATCATGCAAGTATTGCAACAGAAGTGAAGGTAGTGGCAAAATTAAAAGAGGAAGGAAAAACTAAAGAAAGTTTAGGAAGAGAAGGATTCTTAAAGGAAGCTTGGGCTTGGAAAGAAAAATATGGTGGACAAATTACATCACAGTTAAGAAAATTAGGATGTTCATGCGATTGGTCAAAAGAAAGATTTACAATGGATGATGGGTGCTCAAAAGCAGTACTAGAAGTATTTGAAAAATTGTACAATGAAGGATTAATATACAAAGGAGAAAGAATTGTAAACTGGTGTCCTAGTTGTAAAACTCCAATATCAGAAACTGAAGTTGAGTATGAAGAGAAAGACTCTTTTTTATGGCATATAAAATATCAAGTTGAAAATAGTGATGAGTACGTTATAGTTGCAACCACAAGACCTGAAACGATGTTAGGAGATAGTGGTGTTGCTGTTAATCCAAGCGACGAAAGATATAAACATTTAGTTGGAAAGAGAGTTTTCTTACCAATAGTAAAAAAATATATACCAGTTGTTGCAGATAGATATGTAGATATGGAATTTGGAACTGGAGTTGTAAAAATGACACCAGCACATGATCCAAATGATTTTGAAGTTGGTAAAAGGCACAATTTAGAATTTATAAATATTTTAAATGACGATGGAACTTTAAATGAAAATGCAGGTGAATATGAGGGACTTACAACACTACAAGCAAGAGAAAAGATAGAAAAAAGACTTGAAGATGAAGGCTATCTTGTAAAAAAAGAACCATATAAGCATAATGTTGGAAGCTGCTATAGATGTCACCACACAATTGAACCATATATTTCAAATCAATGGTTTGTGAAAATGAGTGAATTAGTAAAACCTGCAATAGAAGCTGTAAAAAGTTGTAAAGTTGAATTTGTTCCAAAAAGGTTTGAAAAGACGTATTTTAATTGGATGGAAAATATTCAAGATTGGTGTATTTCAAGGCAACTTTGGTGGGGACATAGAATACCAGCGTACTATTGTGATAAGTGTGACAAGATAACAGTTTCAAAGACTCATGTAGATACGTGTGAATGTGGAGGAAATTTACATCAAGATGAAGATACATTGGATACTTGGTTTAGCTCTGCATTATGGCCATTTTCAATTCTTGGATGGCCTGATGATACAGAAATGTTTAAAAAATATTATCCTAACTCAATGATTGTAACTGGCTATGATATTATTACATTTTGGATAAGTAAGATGATATTTTCTGGAATAGCGTATACTGGTGAGGTCCCATTTAAGCATGTGTTTGTACATGGACTTGTACGTGATTCACAAGGTAGAAAAATGTCAAAGTCACTTGGAAATGGTGTAGATCCACTTGATGTTATAAAAGAATATGGTACAGATGCACTTCGTTTTTCTTTGATTCAGGGAATTTCTGCTGGAAATGATATAAGATATATACCTCAAAAGGTTGAAGCTGCCAGAAATTTTGTAAATAAGCTATGGAACGCAGCAAAGTTTGTTAATATGCATATTTCAAAGTTAAATGTTGATAGTGTGGATAACTTAATGCCAGAAGATAAATGGATGCTTAC
>HF991954.1:0-1787 GCA_000433135.1 Clostridium sp. CAG:921 | reverse complement strand
GCTTACTAAACTTTCTTATGTAATAAAAGAAGTTGAAAGCAATATGGAAAATTTTGAAATTGGTGTTGCAATTCAGAAAATATATGATTTTGTATGGTCAGATTTTTGTGATCAATATATTGAAATGGTAAAAACAAGATTATATGATGAGACTAATTCTACATATGTCTCAGCTGTGTGGACTTTAAATTATACATTAGTTTGTATTGTTAAGCTTTTACATCCTTTTATGCCATTTGTAACTGAAGAAATATATACAAATTTGAAAGTTAAATCTGAATCCTTATTAAAGGAATCATGGCCAGAGCCAACATATGATTTTAAATATGAGGAAGAATCTATTGATAATATATTATCTACATTAAAGCAAATTAGAAATGCAAGGGCAAATATTTCTGTTGAAAATTCTAAAAAAACTAATGCACAGGTGTGTATTAAAGATGAAAATTTAATGAAAATATTTGAAAGCTCTTTACCATTCATATTAAAATTAGGGTATTTAGAAAAAATAGAATATATTGATGATACAAAATTAGCAAATAAGGATTATAGTGCGATACATGACGGTAATATTAATATTTTCTTAGATTTTGCAAGTAACATTGATAAGGGCGAAGAGATAGAAAAACTTGAAAAGGAAAAAGAAAATATGCAAAAGGAATTAAGTCGTGCTAAAGGTATGATTTCAAATAAGGCTTTTGTCGAGAAAGCACCAGTTACTTTAGTAGAAAAAGAAAAAGAAAAAATCACAAAATATACTGAACTCATAGCAAAAATAGACATGAGAATAAGTGAACTTAAAAAGTAATATAATTAAAAAAGGTGATTTCATGGAAGAAGCTAATAATCAAGTAAGAAAGGTAAGTATTATTGGAATTATATTTAATATAATGTTACTTGTAATAAAATTAATTGTAGGTATAATGTCATCATCTCAGGCAATGATTGCAGATGGTATAAATAGTGCTGGTGATATATTTGCATCATTTATGGCTTTTGTAGGAAGTAAAATATCATCAAAGCCAAGTGATGAAGATCATCCATATGGTCATGGCAAGGCAGAATATATTTTTTCTGAAGTTATAGGGATTTCTATGTTACTTGCTGGATATTCTATGATAGTATCTTCAATAGAAAGCATATTTAATGGAAGTAAGATTGTATTTTCTGTGTATTTAATTGTAGCATGCGTTATTACAATTATAACTAAGTTTTCTATGTTTTTATATGCAAAATCAATTTATAAAAAGAATAAGTCAATACTTATAAAGGCAAGTATGGAAGATCATAGAAATGACATATTTGTAACTACAGGAACTATCATTGGAGTAGTTTGTGGTGCTATAGGATTTAATTTTGTTGATGGCATAATAGGTAGCATTATATCTTTATGGATTGCATATTGTGGAATAAAGCTTTTAAAAGAATCTTATGACGTACTTATGGACAAAACTTTTGAAGATGATGAAAAAGAAAAAATATCTAAAGTACCGTTAAAATTTTCAGAAGTAATGCATGTTGACAGTATAAATGCAAAACCTGTTGGAAACAAATATATAGTAATTTTAAAAATTTCTATGAATGGAAATATAACTTTAAGGTATTCGCATGATATAGCTGGAAAAATAAAAGAAATAATATTAGAGGAATTTGAAAATATTTATGATGTAGTAATACATATAAATCCTCATTGATAAAATATAATTAAAAAAATATATAATATAACAAATAAAAAATAGTGCAAAAAAGCAATATTAAGGGTTCTTTGTCAATAGTTGGGGTAAAAA
>HF991953.1:1549-15698 GCA_000433135.1 Clostridium sp. CAG:921 | reverse complement strand
GATTCTCAAAATAATCAAATAGCCGAGCTAAAAAATGAAAATAGGGTTCTTGCAAAATATTCAGAGATTCCACAGTGCTTAGTTGATGCAGTTGTGTCTATAGAAGATGAAAGATTTTTTACACATAAAGGTGTTGATATAAAAAGAACTGCTGCAGCTGTAATTACATATGTATTAAATGGTGGAAAATCAGATTTTGGTGGTAGTACTATAACTCAACAGCTTATAAAAAACGTAAGTGAAGATAACGAATCAAGTTGGAAAAGAAAAATAAGAGAGTGGTATAGAGCTACGCTTGCTGAGACAAAAATGTCAAAAGAAGAGATTTTTGAGGCATATGTAAATAAAATTTACTTTGGTGATGGGGCATATGGTGTAAGTGTTGCAGCAAACCATTATTTTAATAAAGATCTAAAAGATATAACAATTGCAGAGGCTGCAGTATTAGCAGCGGCAATACAAACGCCAGAAGCTACTAATCCATATAAGAGTGATGAGGCAAGGCAAAAATTACTTGATAGACAAAAGATTGTATTATCAAAAATGTTAAGTCTTGGAAAGATAACTCAGGAACAATATGATGAAGCAAAATCACAAGAAATTGAATTTAATAAAGGTGATACTAGTTATCAAGTTCAAAGTTACTTTGTTGATGAGGTTATAAAGCAAGTAAAGAAGGACTTAATGGAGGAAAAAGGACTTTCTGAGGGAGCAGCAAATGAAAAACTTTATGGTGGAGGTCTTAGAATTTATGCAACACTTGATCAAAATGTTCAAAATGCTATAGATAGTGCATATTCAAATGAAAAATATTTTTATACTGATAGTAAGGGTAAGTTTATGCAATCAGCTATGGTAGTAATTGAACAATCTACTGGAAGTGTAGTAGGACTAACTGGTGGCGCAGGTAAAAAAACAGGTGCATTTACGCTAAATAGAGCCACAGAAGAACCTAGACAACCAGGTTCTTGTATGAAACCAATAGGTGCATATGGTCCAGCGTTTGAAATGGGAGTTTTATCACCAGGTGCAGGTATTGATGATTCACAATTACTTAATGGCAAAGGTCCAAAAAACTACTATGTAGGATATAATGGTTATGTAACAGTAAGAAATGCAATAGCAAAATCAATGAACTTACCTGCTGTTAGAGCATACTTTAAAGTTGATGCTGTTTATGCTATAAATTTTGCAAAGAATTTAGGATTAAAGCATTTAGTAACAGCTAGTGAAAATAAGTCATCAAATGATCAAAGCTATTCATTTTCTATTGGAGGACTTACTAAAGGTGCAACAGTACTTGAAATGGCAAATGCCTATGCAACAATTGCAAATCAAGGTGTGTATATAGAGCCAAAATTTTATACTAAAGTTTTAGATAGTGACGGAAATGAAGTATTAGCTAAAAAATCAAATGCAAAATCTGTAATGAAAGATTCTACTGCATATATGCTTACAAGTTGTCTTGAAAGTGTTGTAAAAGCAGGTGGTACAGCATATGGTTATGTAAATCTTGGAACAGGAATGGCAGTTGCAGGAAAAACTGGTAACACAGATAGTGATAAGGATCAATGGTTTTGTGGATATACTCCATATTATACAATTGCTTGTTGGAATGGTTATGACTATAAAGATGGAGCTACAGCTATTGGAAGAAGAAAAATTGGATCATATCCATATACTTCAGTTGCACTATTTAATGATGTAGCTAAAGCAATAAATAAAGGAAAACCAGTAAAACAATTTGAACAACCAGATTCTGTTACTACAGCTCCACTTTGTACTGTATCAGGTCTTGTAGCAACAGATGCATGCAGAGCTGATCCTAGAGGCGATAAAACTGGAACTGATTTAGTAGCAAAAGACTCAATTCCTACAGCAACATGTAATATACATAAAATGGTAAATATTTGCAATGAAACAGGTCTTGTAGCAAATGAGTATTGCCCAAGTGTTACATCAAAATCATTTATAACAAGAGATGGAGAACCACAAGTAAAACCAGCGGATTGGGCATATATGGTTCCATCAGCACAGTGTACAGTACATAATAGTAGTAATTAGTACAACAGATAATAAAGGAGATTCATCAGATATAAATATTAATGATAGTACAACAGATAATAAAGGAGATTCATCAGATATAAATATTAATGATAGTACAACAGATAATAAAGGAGATTCATCAGATATAAATATTAATGTATATGATACGAAGAAAAAATAATAACTGTGAAGAAATAATAACTGTTATACTAATAAAATATAGGCTAGAACTTGATTCTAGTCTATATTTATTTAAGAAGTTAAGAAAGGATGGAATATAATTATGAGAAAAGATAAAAAAGTTGTATTTATGGGAACTCCAGAATTTGCAAGTAAATCTTTAGAAGCATTAGTTGAAAGTGGATATAATGTTGTTGCATGTTTTACTAATGCGGACAAACCTTCTGGTAGGGGATTGAAGTTAAAAGCATCACCTGTTAAAGAGTGTGCTATTAGATATAATATTCCTGTATATCAACCAAAAAAAATTAGGAAAAATGATGAAATATTAGAAATATTAAAAAGCTTTGATGCTGATTTTTTTGTAGTTGTTGCATATGGAAAAATATTGCCACAAGAAGTATTAGATATTCCAAAACTTGGATCAATAAATGTTCATGCATCACTTTTGCCAAAATATAGAGGAGCTGCACCTATGCAGTGGGCATTAATTAATGGCGAGGATAAAACAGGTGTAACTACGATGTTTATGGATGCAGGTATAGATACAGGTGATATGTTATTAAAAGAAGAAATACAAATAACTGATGAAGATAATCTTGAAACTATACATGATAAGTTAATGATAATTGGCTCTAAGCTACTTATAAATACTCTTGATGGAATTGTAGATGGAACAGTAAAAAGAATGAAGCAAGGAGATGATTTTTGCTTGTCTCCTATGATACATAGAGAAATGACAAAGATAGATTTTAATAAAACATCAAGAGAAATATTTAACTTTGTAAGGGGGCTTTCACCATTTCCTGGTACATATATGGAATCTGATGAGGGAAAAAAATATAAGGTGTTTAATGTAAAAATGTTAACAAATGAGGAGATAGGAAAATTAAAAATTGATAATTTTGAAAATGCAAAAAATGGTGAGGTAGTATATGTCTCAAAAGATAGCTTATGTATAAAATGTAAAGACTTTGCTGTATCAATTTTACAAATTCAACCTCAAAATTCAAAAAGAATGGATATAAGGTCATTTTTAGCGGGAAATAAAATTCAAATAGGTGATAAATTTTAAATATTTTAATTAGTAGCTAAAATGTTTAACTGTTATATGGAGGTAATTATGTTTGAAATAGAAAAATATAAAAAAATATTAGACGATTATGCAAATAAATATATTAATTTAATGGAAAAAAAAGAAGATAAGACACTTATTTCTTTTAAACTTTCACATACATATAGAGTGACAAGTAATATGGAAAAAATAGCTAAGTCTTGTAATTTAAATGAGCATGATATGTTTATTGCAAAAGTAATAGGGATGTATCATGACATAGGAAGATTTAAACAATATTTTGTGTATAAAACTTATGATGATAAAAAAAGTGTAAATCATGCAATATATAGCACTGAAGTGTTAAAAGAAAATGATATACTAAGAGATTTTAATGAGGAAGATAGAAATATAATATATAAGAGTATATACTATCATAATGTATATAAAATAGAAGCAATAGATGAAGAATTAACAAAAAATGAAGTATTTTTCTTAAAAATGATAAGAGATGCAGATAGACTTGATATATATGATTCAATGGCTAATCGTGTGCCTAACATGAGTAAAGAAGAACAGTATATTTGGTATAATGAAAGGGATTTAGATGGTGATGTATCAGATAATATATATAACCAGATAAAAGAAAAAGTGTCTCCAAGCATGAAAGAGTGTAGTAGTGTTGCAGAGTCAATATTTGCAAGGTTTTCATGGGTATTTAGTGATTTTTCGTTTAAAGAGGCGATAAACATAATAGTAGAAGGAAAATATTTTGAAAAAGTATATAATTATATGAAAAAAAGTAATAAGATTAATGAATTATATCTATTTATTATGGATTATATACAAAAGATAATGCATGGTGAAAATAATCTAGAATATTAAACACGTATGAAAAGGATATATTTAAAAATGGATATCCTATGATTACATCATGTAGTGTATTTACTTATTATGGTCATAGACCTTTCCTTGAAGATTATATTAAAATGTTTGATGGGTATGACACCATTTTTTTTGGTAAGAATTTGATCATAATAGTATCTAATGAAGAAAGTATTGTTGATAATGAACTAGTAGAATATGATGAAAATTTTGTAACGTATGATGATGTTAAGTTTATCAATGTAACTAAATCTTCAATTTACTTGAAAGATAAAAATGATCATGTTATTGTGGTGGTACCGCCATCAGGAGTTGTAATTGATGCTAGTGTTAGGGATGTATCCAGCTTTGATGTCGGGGATTGCATTGTAGTAAAGCATGAAAAGCGGATAGAAAAATGGTTAAAAAATATAAAGGGGGAAAGTTTTGGCAAGGTTATACTTGGAGATAAGGCAGCAGCAATTGCATATCCTGAATTTATTTACTACTTTGCTTCTTCTAAAAGTAGTTAATGATAAAACTTTTATTTAAAGAATAGTTTAAGCAAATGCTTAAACGGAAAGGGGTTATTTATGAACTATGTAAAGTTTGAAGGAAAGAAGTATATTAATACAACTGGTGAGGATATTGAAATTACACGCAATTGTGAGGTCATTTTTGTAGTACCTGCTTGTGATATGGTGATTAATCCTGAACCGTGTTATATTACAAATGTTTTGGCAAATTCGAAGAAGACCTGTATTTTTAAACGTGACAAGAACGTGGAAATATGGCTTAGCAAGAATAAAACTGATGATGATACAATTATATTTGGAACTAGGACCGCTGCAATGTTATATCCTGAAATTATAATTTATGGTTCTTAATTTTAATAAATAGGAGATTATATTATGGATGATGTGCTTAAAGATGATATTAATTATGTGGTATATAATGGATATACGTACATAAATATAACAAAGTCACCTATATATTGTGGCATTGATGGTAGTAAAAAATCTATTATGATTCCACCATCTGGTACTGTGATAGAAGTGCCTTATTTACAAAGAATGTTTAGTTTCTTTGATCGTGGTGGTTATGCAATGATAATTAATCCAAAAGCCAAAGAATGGCTAGAAGAAAGAAGTTACCGTGATACGATTATACTTGGAAAAAAAGATGTAGCAATATTGTATCCAGGTCTTGTTTATGGGATTTCTTCTGATTAACAAGAACTAAACTCAATCTAAAAAAATAAAGATACATTTTTGATGTGTCTTTATTTTTTTTTTAGTAATGTATGTTTTAATTTGTATGGATAAAATTTGAAATAATACAAAATCTTAATAGTAACGTTATAATTAATTATATGTAGAAAATGATTAAATAATATAAAATAATGATTACATAATATAAAAATAATATTGAAAAAGCAAAAGAATTGTTGTATAATACTTCAAGTTGTTATATTTTATTCAAAAAATAATTTAAAAGGAGGAATAAATATGTTAGGTGTCTTAATTTTATAATGTGAGTATTATACATTTTAAGGTTACAGTAATATTATTTTAATGTTAATCATTTAGTTATCAAATTGGAGGTAAAAAAAATTATATGCTATTTGAAGGCGTTGGGCTTGTTTCTTTTGCAATTTTTGATATAGTCACAGCTTATCAATATATTGTAGGTGATAAAACATGGCTTTTTGCTATTAGAACGATATTATCATTTTTTACAGTTTTGATGCTTTCTCTTAGAATAAGAGAAATACATTTTAGTAATAACAAGAATGTAAATCTTGCAAGCATAATTTCTATGACTGCACTTGCAAGTTGGGCTTTTATTTTTACACTTTGTTCATGGGTTGAACATGTTAACATGTAAAAAATTATATGGAGGATTTAAAAAATGGAAAATTTTAAAATTGAATGTATGGCTTCACTTAATGCTTTTAATATACCAGAAATAAGCAGTGTAATTGATAACCTTTTTAAACAGTTTGAAGTAGAAGTTAAAAAGAAATTAGATGATGTATTGTTTTTTCTTGAAGAAGAACAAAGTAGTGAGCTTAATCTAGTAGCTATAGTTAAAGAACTTAAAAATCAGTATTGTATGAAAATACTTCCAAAAGCAGTTAGTAAGATGTTACTTAGTAGTAATTGCAATTTTTTACTTAAGGACTTCATTTTAGAAGAAATTACGCCTGATAGTGTCTTAGAAAATATTAATAATGATACTTTTATTGATGCCTTTATTTATGTAATAAATAAAAGTGAAAAATATACTAAAAGGGAGAAGGCAGCTTTTGTTTTAGTTTTGAAAAAAAAGTTTAAATAAAATACATTTGAAAAATGGACCAAAGTGTTAAGCTAATTTGCTTAATACCTAGGTTCATTTATTTTTGAAAATGTAAATAAATTGAATTAAAAAACTTATATTTTTATAGTGTAAGTACATATTTTTAATATGTATATTTATAGTTATGTCTAAATCTAAATCTTTACATTCCTAATTTTTCATCATTAGATAATTCTTTTATCCATTTGGCTAGTTTAATATGACATTTAGCGATGCTATTAAAAATATTTTTTTAATAATGGAAGTCTTTAGTAAGTATAATTTTATTATACGTTATAATTAATACGAAAATTTTTATTATATCAATTCTTGAAAATTAATAACTACCTATAATTAGAACTTATCAAATAAAAATGCTTAAAACTATAAAAAGATATACTTTTGGTAGCTTACTTGAAATATTTAAATAGTATGTTATAATATTACTGATATTTTTATCTTAAAATTATAGTTTAATAATTATAATGAAAAATAAATTAAGGAGGTTAATAATGGATTTTTATTATTAATTATTTAATTAATTAGCTATTATTTTATCATAGGAGGAAATGGCATGAGTGAATATTTAGTACTGATTTTATTTGAAATTTTTGTTAATTTTATAGTGATTATAAGTATTATACAAAATGAAGCATTTAATAAGAAAAAGCGGAAGAAATTCTTACTAGCTTACGTATGTGTTGAAATTATTTGTCTTTGTGAATACTTAAAAATAGAATTTGTAGATTTTAATGTTCCTGATAGTACTTTAGTTGTAATAGCAAAGTTGATAGTATTGGTAATATATTCTTGTACATGTTTTGTAGTTCCAATTTTTTTGAGTCATGTATTTGAAAATAAAGCTTGTAGAACTTTAATTAGTAAAGAACTATTTGATTTAATACCTCTTGCTACTTTGTCTGGTACTTGTATTATTATATCAGTGCTGTTTTATTGCGGTTTTAAAAGTACTATATCTGCTACTATGTTATTTGTAACTTTTGTAGTATTTTGGGTATCTTTTATAATAAAAGAGATGTATTTTTGGAATTTCTTTGAAAAAAAGTTTGGGATAGTTTTTGCTGTAATAGCTGTATTTATTATCTTAGGTGCATTAATACAATTAATAACTACAGATATAATGATTTATAGTTTTAGTTTATCTATTGGAACTTTAATTATGTATTTATGTTACAATATTGGCACTAATGAATACATTGATCCATCAACTCAGTTCTTAAATAAAAAACTTTTTAAAGAAAAAGTAAATATGAGTTTAAATAATTCATCTAAACCATTTAGAATTTTGTTTCTTAGTTTAGAAGATGAAAGTTATGTATGTATTGGAAGTAAAGACTATATAAATAAAGCTTTAATGGAAGTATTTGAAGATTTTCAAACTATATATTCAAAATGTGGTAGTTGTTATAGAATTGGTAATGGAAAATTTGCTATTATTGATGAGGATTGCGCTTATTTAGGAAACTTAAATAAAAAGTTGAAAAACACTTTAGAAAAACAAAGAAATGAGCATATAAAATTACCATTTATCTATTATACAATATTGGTATTTGATGAATCATTAACTGAAGAAAATGTTATAAATTATGCTTGTTTGGGTGCATATAAAATATAAAATTGGAGGCATGTCAAAATGCTAGAACTTTTAGGCATTGTATCTTTTTTAGTATGTAACATACTTGTAGTTTTTGTAAGTATTTTCAAAGGTTGTATGTGGCTACTTATAATAAAGGAGGTAGTTTCATTTATTGCAACAGTTTCTTATGCAATATGTATAGTAAAACTTTACATGAAAGATAAAAAATGTTCATATATTAGCTATAAATTAGCTGGATTTACATTAAATTTAGCTATGTTTATTAACTCACTTGATATATTAGCATAAGTGTTTTTAGCGCAATATATGATAAAAAATAAAAAATATCTAGTAGTATAATAATCCTACTAGATATTTTTTTTAAGTGTTATAATTTGATTTTATTGTATCAATTATTTCTTCAGCAGTTTTATTTTTATAAAATTCTGTCATATCTTCTGTTATTACATTTTTTTCTATTGATTTACTTGAATTAAAGAAATCATAGTCTTTATTATCATAATCTTTTTTAGCATCAGAAGCTCTAAGATAATGATATTTGACAGAAACATTAGATATTGTACCATTTTCAAAACTATATGTTGTAACAATTTTGGGAATATATGTAAATCTTAAATTCTGAATTAGAGAATTTTGATTTTCATATCTAGTATATACTATTTTATTAGTATCTTGCTCAATTTTGTATCCTACATAATTATTTTTAAAATCAAGATTCATAGCATTAAGATCAACTGGCCACTCTGATACTAAAATAAAAGAAGAGGCTAGATATATTATGCAAATTAATATAACTACAAGTAGAGAAATACTTAAAATTTTTCTTTTAGTCATTTTTTAATTCATTCCTTTCTATAAAGTTCCTTCTTCGAATCTTAAATTACCGTTTTCTTTTACAAATATTCTTGATTCTCTAGACATTTTACTAAGATATTTTGTTATTGAATTTATTATATCGTCTTTTGTTTTATATCCAGTTAAAGCAGAATCTGTGTAAGTTGTTGTTAAAACAGAATTATTGAGTTTTAAATCTAAATCGTTATAATTATTTGAAGATTTACGAGAATTTAACTCTCGTTTTGCCATATGATTTGCAACAAAGTAGTATTTTTGTTCTGTTTTAGAAATACTATTATTTGATAAACTGTAAGTGTATACCTGTTTTGACCAAAGTGAAGCAATACTATCAAAGCTTGGTGCATTAGAATACACAGATTGTATAACCTCATTATCTTTAATGTCATATGCATAAACGGTTTGACCTTTGCTAAGTCCTGAAAGTTCATAGCCTCTGCTTGTTATTTTATTAGTATTTAGAAAAATTATAAAACCTAAAAGTACAACAAGAATAACTGATAGTATAATTAAAGTTCTATTTTTTAATTCCATATACATCCCTCCCTAATAATATAATATATTATCTTTTAATAAAATGCAAGTGTTTTTGCATGTCGAATTTTGTCTAATTTTGTCGGTAAAAGTGGAATATTTTTGACTATAAGCATTGATTAATTCTAAAAACTGTTTATATCCTAAAGAAAATAATGGCAAAAAATATTAAAAATATTGTGAGAAAATATGGCAAATAGAGGTTTATACAAATAAGATTAAATGGAATATTTAGTACTTAACTAGTTGTAATGTAGATTGAGGTTTAATGTAAAACATTTGGTGAAGATATAAGTTTAACAAAGTTTTAATTAGTACAAATATATACATTTATTAAAAATTAAATTTTATAATAGCTTTTCAAGTTTTAAAATTATTTTAGAATTGAATAAATAAATTTAAAAAAATACATAATAATTATAAGGAGAAATTGTTATGGAGCAAGAAAAATATAGTTTAAAAAATAATATAAAAAATAGCGAAGATATAATAAATTATATAAAGAAAAATACTTTTAATTCAAAAGATATAGTATATAAAAAACTTGATGTTGAAGCTGAAGAAGTAGATATAGTATATAATGAATCACTTTGTGATGAAAATGCAATTTCTAATTTTATAATAAGAAGTATAGGAAATTTAGTAAGTGAGAGCTTAAATGAAAAAATAGTAAATGAAATATCAAACGAAAACAAAGCTCTAAATGAAAATCTTAACAATAGTGATGAGAATACAAAAAATAAAGAAAAGGCAAATAAAAAGGTTTCACTTAAACAAAGAGTTGATAATAGGAAGAACTTTAATACTGCCCAAAAAATAGATGTAAATAGAATACTAGAAAAATTACAAAAAAATATAACTATTGGTAAATCAAAAAAAATTGATATTGAAACTGATGATATATTTTATTACCTTTTCTCTGGCTTTACTTTTATAATATATGATACTACAATAATTGCTTTTGGAACAGGAGCTTTACTAGATAGAAGTATAAGTGAGCCTACAAGTGAGAAAAATGTCAAAGGACCAAAAGATTCCTTTATAGAAAATTACCAAATAAATATAGGTCTTATAAGAAAAAGAATAAAAACAGAAAAACTTGTATTAAATGAAAGCCAAGTTGGAAGAAGAAGTAAAACAAAAATTGGAATTTTGTATATTCAAGATATATGTAGAAAAGATTTTGTAGATAGTATTATTCAGCAAATTGAAAAGATCGATATAGATGCAATAATTGATAGTAACTATATAATGGAGATACTTGAAGATTCGAATAAAACAGATTTTCCAACTATGATAAGTACAGAAAGACCAGATTTAGTTTCTTTTTACTTACTTCAAGGAAGAGTGGCACTAGTAATTGAAAACACCCCATTTGTTTTGGTAATTCCTGCTTTTATTACAGATTTTGTAAATAATATTGAGGATAATTATCAAAAAGATATAAATGTGTTTATAACAAAGTTAGTAAGATATTTAGCTTTTGTTATAACAATTTTTACACCTGCTTTTTATGTTGCATTAGTGGCTTTTGATCAAGAATCAATACCAACAAAACTTTTATTATCTTTTGCCACGCAAAGAGAAGGTGTTCCATTTCCTGCATACTTAGAAGCTTTTTTGATGATTTTATCATTTGAAATACTAAGAGAAGGTGATTTTAGAGTACCAAATTCAGGCGGTAGTACTCTTTCAATAGTAGGTGCTTTAATACTTGGAGACGCTGCTGTAAATGCTGGAATAGTTTCACCAATTATGATAATAGTAATAGCAATTACAACTATATCAGGTCTTATGTTTACAGATATTAATATGGCAAATGCATTAAGAAAGTGGAGAGTGATTTTACTTATATTTGCAAGTGCTGCGGGTCTTGTTGGACTAGGAGTTGGTATGATTTTGCTAATTATAAATTTAGCAAGCACAACTAGCTTAAAAAAGCCATATACTTATCCAATTGCACCTTTAAATGTAGATGCTTTAAAAAAGAATTTTTTAAGAAGAAAAAATATATCACTAGATAATAAAAGGCAAAAAATATTAACAGATAATCTTACTAAATATAGAATTGATAAGGAGAAATCATAATGAAAGCAAAAATATTTTTTTTATTAATTGTAATGTTTGTGCTAAATGGATTTAGTAATGCAAGAGAGCTAAATGAACTTGCAATTGCATCAGCAATTGGAATTGACTATGATACAAAGACAAATGAGTATATAATAACTGCCCAAATACTTAATAATAAAAAAGAAAATTCTTCTGGAAGTGGATCTGGGAGTTCAAATTCATCAAGTGAGATAGTTGTAATAAATTCAAAAAGTCCTAGTGTTCAATCTGCACTTAGAAATATAATTGAAGAATCTCCAAAAAAGTTATATTTGGCTCATATGAAATTATTACTTATATCAGAAAAAATGGCAAAATCACAAGATATTTTAGATACTCTTAATTTTTTTATAAGAGATAATGAGGGAAGTAATGATTTTATGATGGTCATAACTAGGAATACTACACCCCAAAAAGTATTAGAAATATTGACGCCTTTAGAGTCAAACCCTGCTGAGAATATTGTAGATAGCATAATAACAAGCAACAGGTATAAAGGGATTGCATCAGTAAATACACTTAGCGATAATGTAGCAATGTTTTTAGAAAATGGTAAATCTTCTGTAGCAGTATCAATTGAAATTGATGAAGATGAGATTATTGGAAGCAAAGATGAGTTAAATGATAATAAAATAAAAGATGAAAATTACGCTAAAAATAGCAATGAAAATAATGAAAATAATGATTTGCAAATCTCAAGTAGTGATGATTCTAGTAAAAAAGATCAAAATGATAATAAAAATGCTCAGACTAAAAAAATAAAAGTATCAAATTTAGCATATTTTAAAGATCATTTCTTAACAGGATATATAGAAGATGAGGAAAATTACATATATAATTTGATAACTAAAAATGCCAAAGGAGGTATTATACAAATAGGAGAAAAAGAAAACTTACTCGTAATAGAACAAACTAGCGTATCTACTAAGTTAAAGCCAAGACGTGAAAATGATAAATTTATAATAGATTTAAGTATAAATCTAAGTTGTAATGTTACAGAAACAGGAAAAAATGTAGATTTTAAAACAAAAGAAAAATATAAAATAAATCAAAACTACGCTAAGGAGTATTTAACTGAAAAAATAGAAAAATTCATATCGAATACAAAAGAAAAATATGATTGTGATTTAATAGGGGCTGGTAATATATTTTACAAATTTGATAATAAAGATTATGAATTATTGATGTTAAAATATGGTGATCAATATTATAAGTATATAGATTATAATGTATCTTTAAATGTTGATTTCCCAACAGAAGGTGGGGTGCATGATTTGTAATGGAACAAAGTAATGAAAATTTTAACGAAACTGAAAAAATTACTACTTGGGGATATGCTAGTTTTTTTGTTACACTAACTAAAAGTAGTTTTATCGGAATGTCATCTTATGTAATATTTTCAATTTGCAATATAAATGCATATATTGCAACTATACTTGGTGGAATAATTGGAATTATTCCACTACTGATTTTTATATTTATATCAAAAAATAGTAAAAATTATAACATAATTGAATTAAATAATGAATTATTTGGTAAAGTTATAGGAGCCTTTTTAAATTGTATATTAAATATAACAATAATATTTATGGCAATATTAGCATTATATAACGTATCAGAATTTATTGATATTAATTATATGCCAGATACAAATACAAATTATCTTAGAATCTTATTACTAATGCCAGTAGTATATGCTGCTTCAAAAAAATCAAATGTTATAACAAAAATAAGTACCATGGTGCTAATAATAAATTTAGGTATATTTATTGTATCAGCATTAGGACTTGTTGCAAATTGCAATGTTGATAATATGTTTCCAATATTAAAAGATGGAATAAAGCCTGTTATTAAAGCAAGTATACTTTATATGATATTTTCTACATTTCCAATATTTTTACCATTAATTATTCCAAAAGATCAAATTGAACAAAAAGGAAAATATTCAAAAGTATGTATCATGTTTTTTGGTGCAAATTTAATGATAACTATCGTAACACTTTTTACAATATTAATACTTGGCGAAGAGTTAATTCCACTTTTTAGGTTTCCAGAATATATTTCATTAAAAAGTTTTAAATTATTTACAATTATTGAAAGGGTAGAAAATACACTATCTCTTAGATTTATATTTAATGTAATAATGTACCTTATAATCTCATTTCATTTTGTAATACAAAGCTTTAAAACAATATTAAAAAATAATAATACTAAAACAAAAGTATCAAAAGTATCTCCTTATATACTAGCTATTTTAGTACTTGTATTATCAAATATTGTTTTTAAAAATGCTATATTTACTACTGAATTTATAGTAAAAGTAGTACCATATATTTTAATTTTTGGTATATTTTTACCAATGATGATAACGTTTTTAGGAGTCGTAATAAAAAATATAAAGGAAAAAGTTAAATGTAAAAGCAAAAGTATGTATAAAACTTCTAGTAATAACATTTACTAGATAAAATATATAAAATTTAAGATTAAAACATAAACGTAAGTATTAAATATAAATATAACTATAAATATAAATATAAATATAAATATAA
>HF991953.1:0-1493 GCA_000433135.1 Clostridium sp. CAG:921 | reverse complement strand
AATACAACAAAGTATTATTTAAAATTTAGTGTAATTATGATATAATTATATCTAAATTAAATAAAATAAAATTAAATGAAATAAAATAAAAACAAATGTGTAAACTATATTTATATTTTATATTTTGTATTTTATATGTTTGTTGCTAAAGGTTGGGTTTATGTATGAAAGAGGAAATTAAAAATATAATTTTTAATATGCTATTTGCCACTGTTATTGTAGTTTGTATTATATTTTTTAGCTTTAAAAATGATTTGAAAACTAAAAAATATGAAGAAAATATTATATATGATTTTACAGATGATACGTCTTTTGCAACTAGTATAAATTTTGAAGAGTCTAGTTTTTTGATATTTGCTGTATCAGATGAATATGGAAAAAGAGTAGAAGGGGTAGGATTTGAAATCTATAATCAAAATCATGAAAGTATAGCTATTTCTTATACTAATTTAGAAGGAAAAGCTGGTTTTTCTGGGATAGATAATGGAACTTATTTTATTAGAGTTACATCTACTCCTAGCCAGTATGAAAATATTTCAACTGAGTATGTTATAAAAAAAGAAAATGAAAATGAGGCTTTTAAGAAAAATATAAAAATTAAAACAGGTAAAAAGGAATATATAAAAGACTATAATGTAGAAAGTATTACACCATTTAAAAAGAGGAATATATGGAGTTATGAAGATGAAGAGAGTAAAAGCGATGCTATAAACGTAAATGTAAATGAAACATCAAATAAAGAAAACATAAATAGTCAAGAAAAAAACTATATAGCATATTCTACATTAATTAATGATAAATTTGAAGGAATGCAAATTGAAACTGTATTTAATAATGTAGACGCTACAAGTGACTATAATTTTGTAAAAAATGTGAATTTGAAAATAAAAGGTGCAAAGATTATATCGTATAATGTATCTTTTAGTCAAAACTTAGATAAAGTAAAAGTTTTAAACTCTAATGATGAGGAAAAAGAAAACTTTGATGGTAAAAGTAGCTTTATTATTGCATCAAATGAAAAATTAGATGGAAAAATTTGTAAGTTTAGTGTAGTTATAGAGAAAAACTTTAAAAAATATAAGATGAATTTTGAACAAAAAATACCTAGTATGTAATTTTGTATGTATAATTAGTATAGCACTACGTAGTTATAAAAAATAATTAAAAATATATATAAATTTAAATAGTGTTAGCCTAAAAAAATTTAAAATTATTCCAAAATAAAAAAGTAAATAAATTTCATTAAATGTATTGAAGATTTCTTTCTTTTATTTTATAATAGATATATGGAGGGGTTGTAAGATGAAGAAGTTTTTTGATAAGGAGATGGGTAGATTAGTAAATTTACTATCACCACAAGAAGCTGTACAAATAACTAAGATATATGTAAATCATTGTATAGGAAGAAGAACAATGAGTGAGGCAAGGATGAAAATGGTTTCATACTTGTATGATTTTATCACTTTTTCTAATACAATCGAGGTCGATAATTT
>HF991952.1:8305-22706 GCA_000433135.1 Clostridium sp. CAG:921 | reverse complement strand
TTATTTGTTTGTGTATTCAAATTATCTCTTAATAATCTATAATCATTTTTATTTGTTTTATAATATATAGCATAATTTAAATCTTGATTATATGTTCCAGTTACAAGTTTTGTTGCAGTTACATAGTCTGTCGGTAAATAATCATACCAAGTAAAATCTTTTAATGGTACATTACCTGTATTTTTTATTGTAAAGTCATATTTAATCTCTTGATTTGCTGTTGTCTGAATAATTCCATCTTTTTCAACATCTATGTTTGGATTATCAGGTTTATTTGTAATATTCAATTCAACGATTTCACCATGTTTTACAATTTCCGCTGAATATTCATTTTCATTTAATTGATACCATTCTCCAGACTCGCCTTCCAATTCTTTTATATATTTTGTACCTTTCTCCAATTTACTTGTAATTGCAATTCCATCTGCTCCAGTTGTAATTTTCTCTATAAAGTTTTTATTTTCATCATATACTCCAAAAGATACATTTGGAATTGGTGTTCCTTTTTTATCTCCATTTATTTTATTATCTTCTTCTGAAGTTTTTATTACTTTAATTTGTCCATATATTTTTTGATTTTCAAATGTATAATTAACAATTTCATTTTCTTTTAATGTAATTTTCTTCATCTCTGTATCTAATACATATTTTTCATTTGTTTTTGTTTCTCTTATATATAATTCTGGAAAATCTCTTACTGCATATCTTTTTGTATAGCATTCTCCATTCTTGTCAGTCTTTAATTTTTCTAAAACATTTCCATCTTTGTCTAAAACTTCAAGTTCAACATCTTTTAATTTAACTTCATGATTTTCTTTATCAACTTTAATAATTTTTATTTGTGATTTTTTTAATTCATTTTCTACTGTTGTGTTAGTAGTTTCATTCCAATTAATTTTAATTTCAATTGGATTCTCATTAAGATTATACCATTTTCCTGTTTCTTCTTCAATTAATGACCATTTTCCTGTTCTTAAACCTTTAATATGAATTTCACCATTTGCATCTGTTGTATAATGCCCTGTTACTTTTTGAAATTCGTGTGAATATAATGCGAATTTAACTCCACCCAAAGTTATTTTTTTATTGTCACTATCTACTTTATATACACTTAAATCTCCTCTTTTGTGTTCATTTCCAATTGTTAATTCTTTATATGTATCATAGTCTAAAAGAATTTCATTTTCTTTATCATCTAAAATATATTCAGATTTTGTTGCTATTTCTGTGGCAATTACTTTTCCTTGTCTTAATTTATTTAGTTCAATACAACCTTGTGCATTTGTTTTATAATTTCCGATATTTTGTCCATCACTATATCTAAAATTAAATTCTACTCCTTCTATTGATTTTTTAGTTTCATTATCTATTTTTATAACTTTTATTTTTGATTTATATGCATCTACTGATAAAGTTGCCTCACCACCTGCTGTGTAATATGCATCATAAGTTAATGCATAATTTTGCCAATTAGAATTTGGACTTTGTCCAAAAAATACTGGATAGCTTTTAACTTTACCATTTAATAATATTTTTCCATCAAAATTATCTAAAATTTTATCTTTAGGAACTACAACTTTAAAATGTTCATTTCCATTAAATGTAGTTTTGGCATTACCACTTAAATCAGCAATATAACTTCCTTCTGGGAAATTATTAATTGATGTAACTGTATAATTAGATACATTTACATTACTTGTAACACTGTACTCTTGTGAATAATAGTTACTTCCATCTGCTTTAAAGCCTCCTATTTTATTTGCATTTAGTACACTGTTTACTGATGGTGTTTCTGAGCCATATCTTGCTTGATTTACAATGTTTTTTATTGCATTAAATATTTTTGTTCCTCTTGCATCTCCACCACGATAAAAACTATCTACATCTCTGTTATATATAACTGAATATACTGCTTGTTTTGTTGCTACAAATGCATCTTGATCATTTTCTACTCCAAGTTCTGAAGCACTTTTGTATGGAAATCCATTTACTATTGCTCTCCACACTTGAACATCTGATAATATTTCTGTTACATTTACACTATAATTTTGTTCTTCTCCAACACCATGTTTATCAACATTTAAGCAATATGCATAATGTAATACCCCATTATTTCTATATCCAACCATTGTTGTAATAACATAACTCCATATTCCTGATGTAGTTTTAAATTGCAAATGTTGACCACAATCTCCTAAATTTTCTACATATGCAGAATTAACTTCAAAAGCATTTGCAATGCCTGACATTGAATTTACTAATATTAAAATTAGTAATATTATACTAACTAATTTTTTTAATTTCATTTTTTACCTCCATTAAAAAAACACCCTAAAAGGTGTTCTATTATTTTTTATTTAATTTCATTTTCTACAACTACTTTATTTTCTCTTTCAATTATATTTTGTATTATTTCATCTCTATGTATATGTCTATATATTTGAATATAAGCTACTAAAAGCACAAAAACTATGATGCAAACAAGATAAAATTTTGCTGCAAAATTTAGTTCCCATTTTGGTTTTATTTCGACTTTATAAACTTTGTCTTTCTCTTTTTTCATATAAACCACATCCTCTTCTTTGTGCTTATTGTAACCCATTTTCACTTTTATTTCAAGTTATTTTCCACAATTTCTGTTGCTTGCACACATAACCTTTGCAATTTCTTATTTGCAATACAAGTTATTAATGTTAATTTATTTTGATCTGTTTCTTTTAATAAATTCCAGTCTGTTTCTAGTATTGTTTGTATATTATCAACTTTATACTTTCTTGTAAAAAAATTTGTTTTATATGTAATTATATCACCTTTCTTCAATTCATTTAATCTAGCAAAATACGAATTTTTATTACCTCTATTATGTCCTGCAAGTCCAACATTACCATCATAAATTGATGTATTTTCTATATGCCCTATGTATTCGTTTAATATTTCATTACTACTACCTTCTTTTACCTCAGCTTTTAAGCCGTATTTTTTCAATACTAATTATTCCTAATATTCCATCTTTTAATATGTCTGAATCGTCTGCTTGATTATATGTAATATTTTCAAATTTAGAATCTGTTGTTATATTATTGGGATCAACTAAATTTTTATCATATACAATGCAATAATACAAAGCACTACCAATTATTATAACCAATAAAATGCAAATACTTATTATAACAATTTTATTTTTCATTCAATCCTCCTACTGTGCAATTTTATCTTTCTTTTTTCTTTTCCAAAGAAATATTCCACTTATTACTAAAATACCAGTTCCTGCTGTTGCTACTACTATTGGTGTATAATTTGTTTTTTCTTCTATATCTTCTTGAGGCATTTCTTTATATTTTATATTAAAGGTTATTGACTCTATTTCTTCTTTTTCCAATGTTCCTATATATGTTACAGTTGCCAAATAGCTTTTTACTATTTTCCTTTCTTTTATTCCTTCATATTGCATCTCTCCATCATATGCTATTGGAACATCTTGACCTTCAATCTTTTCTACTTGTGAAATATTCCAAATTGGATTTACTAAATAATAAGTAACTCCATTTTCTTCAATACTCTTTGGAATATCGTTTAATTCATTAGTTGGTACATTTTCATATTTTTTTGTTAATGATACTTTGTATTGCTCTATATAACTATCATTTGTTTTTATATCTAATGAATTATTTTGTAATTCTAAAATTCCTAACATTCCATCCTTTGTCATTTCAATTTTATTTTCAAACATATTTAACACATCGTATTTGTTATTCGTATATACTATTTTTTGTTTTGTTTGAGTTTCTTCTTTATTAATATTTTGTTTATTTTCTTGTTTTGACACATCTTGTAATTCATATTTAACATTATCAATATTAATATTTTTTTGAATATTTTTTTCAAATTCTTCAGCATTCTCTATTGATATTGTTTCATTTATTTCATAATCTTTTAATTCACTATTTGATGCAAAACAATTTGTTGAAAAAAGTGCTAGTATTAACATACTCAATCCTATAATTCTTGATCTATTCAAATTCTTCTTCCTCCTCCTCTTTCAATTCTTCATTTAATTTTTTTCTTATGTCTCTTATAAATTGAAATTCCTTCATTAATTCAGGGATTTTTGTTCTTTTTCTAAATTCTATATCTCCACTTTCTTCTCCAAGTCTACAAAAAACATATCCATCTTTTAATTTACTTAAACTTTTTTCAAGTGCTTGAACTTCTTCAAATTCTTTATAGTATTTTAGAGAATCCCAATACATAAATACACAATCTTTATTATTTTCTTTATAGTCGTGTTTATTAACATAGTCTAACAAATTTTCTGTCATTTTAGCTTGTGCATCTTCTACCTTCTTAAAATCTTTTTTCGTTACTGCAATCATTACTTCACTATAATATCCCATATTTTTTCCTTTCCTATTTCAAACCTAACATTTGAAATACAATGTTTCTTAATGACTCATTAAAAATAATCGTAAGTCCTAATGATGTTAATCCAAATATAATAGCTGTTCCTAAAAGCTCTAATAATTTATCTACTGTTTGAATTAAAAGTGTAAAAAAATAAACACTTGTATTATTTACTTGTGTTTTTTCTATCCCCTCACTATTCAATTTTTTATTTTTCTTCATACTTGTAATGTATTTTTTCAAATTATTTCTTTTTTGTTTCTTTATAATTTCAGCCTTTTTAAATCTTTTACTCTCTTTTTTTGACAATCCATCTGATATTAATGATTTTTTCAATTCAGATTTTATTTTTTCTAATTCAACAGAATTTATAATATTATATACACCTTTTTCGTACAAATTAGTTAAAATATCATTTTGATCATCATATCCACTTGCTAAAATTATTATTCTTATATTTGGATATACTTCATAAAAATAACTTATACCATTTATAATATTTTCTTCTGTTCCCTTTAAACTTTTTAATTCAATAATAATATATTTTATCAATTTAAAGTTTACTTTTGTTTCTTTTATATATTGTAAAAAATCTATTTCTCCTATTTTACTTAATATCGTGATATTTAATTCTTCACAAACACCCTTTATTAAATCTTCCATAGGATTACTTGCAATGTAACTTAACATTATACTCCCCTCCTAATCAAGTCCCCTCTCTTCATACGGTACATTATATATTACATTGTTAGATTTCAAGTATTCAGTATTATTGGTAGTATCTCCAGTATTTTTGCCTAGTTTCCAGAATACATTATTTAATACTACAATTACCAGTAAAATAATAAATATAGCCAAATAGCAAAACATTTCCTTCTTATCTCTGTTCATCATTCTACCTCCAATTCATCGATATTCTCTATTTTGTGTTGTTGATAATATTTTTTATAAAATTTATCATATTGCAATGTTTTCCCTTCTTTCTCTCCTAATTCTTCTAATGTCATTTTCTCAAAAATACCGTTGTCAAAAACCTTTACTTTTCTTGGTTTTGTATTTGTCGTTTGTAATTTAATAAGTCTTTCAATAATTTCTTCTCTAAATGTTGGATTTATCTTATTTAAAAAACATCCATAAGTGGATACAAATGGCTCTTCAATTTCATAATTAGGTACATACATTTTTATATCAACTGCATGTCCACATCGTTCTGCTTCTAAAACAATAAAATCTGCAACATCACTTTTTCTAATTTCATAATTGTCTCC
The DNA here is from genome assembly GCA_000433135.1 of Clostridium sp. CAG:921. Classification (GTDB taxonomy): domain Bacteria; phylum Bacillota; class Clostridia; order TANB77; family CAG-465; genus CAG-465. The sequence continues at coordinate 17,037 of HF991952.1, read as the reverse complement.
ATTTGAAGTTTCGACAAATAAAAAGCCTTCTTTATTGGCAATTTCAGACATTTCTTCTCTTGTATATAATTCATATAAATCATAATATTTTTTTCTTTGCATTATTCCCTCTCTTTCTCACCAAATAAATATGGTGCAGGATCAATGGTATCTTTATTAGTACCACTACTTTTTCTTACCTCAAAATGTAAATGATCTCCTGTGGAATTTCCAGTAGAGCCTTGTATTCCAATTACTTGTCCTACCACAACTTGCTGACCTTTAGTAACTTGTAATGAATTATCTCTCATGTGCCCATAGAATGTATAAAATATATTTCCTTGTTCATCTATATGTTTTATTTCTACACAATTCCCATATCCATTTTGCCACCCTGAATGTGTTACTTCTCCATTGTCAGCAGCCATAACTTTACTGCCAAGACTTCCACATAAATCTATTCCTGTATGATTTGAATGTACTACTCCATGTGATTCTCTATACCCAAATTTACTTGTAACTTGAATAAAATTTTCAATTGGCATAGCAAACTTGCCATTATATACACTTTCTCCTATTTCTGTTTCATTTTCTATATTACTTTTTTCTGTATTATTAGTTGATTTTGAATTTGAACTTGTTATTTGAAAATATGAGCCTATTATTAATATAAATATTATTATTCCAATTATTAAATATATTTTTTTACTCATATACATCACTCTTTGCAAATTTTGAATCTATCATTTCTAATTCGTAATCAAATAACTTAAAAATCATATATAATTTTCTTGTACCACACATAAATAAACACTCTCCTACTTTTGCATTTAGTATCATTTTTTCTTCCTGTTCAGTCAAATTAAATATGTTTACTATGTCTTTTAAGTCCTTTCCATCACATTTAAAAAATAGTTTATTGGTTGAATTTGCCAATAAACTTTGACCATATAATCTAATTTTTTCATTTAGATAATCTTCAATACTTTGTGAAATTACACAAATTGAAGAATTATGCTTTCTTGCCATTTTGCTAATGTATCTCACATATTCCAATGTTTGTGGAATGTTAGGATCTATTAGAATATGACATTCATCAGCTACAAGCATTGTTCTTTCATTAACATCTTTACTTAAAATATCCCAAGCATAAGACAAAATATTATAATACTGCGCTCTTTTATATTGAATTTGAAACTTTTGCATTGTTGATGTATTAAATGTTGTTATTCTAGTATCTACTTCAATGTTTGTATATCCATTCCATATACTAGATGCTTGTCCGATGCATATTGGTCTAATTAAAGCTAATAATTTTTCATATACTGTATCTTGATGTTTTTTATTTTCATTATCAATAAAAAAATACAAATCTTCTAAAATTGGAAAATCTGTATTTTTTAATTTTGAAATATCTGTTTCTTTCGTAATATTAAATTTAGTGTATAGTTTCTCAAATATTAAATCTAATTTTGAAAACTCTATTTCTGTTAATGATGGATATAATATTTGAAAAAATGTTTCTAAAAATTGAAAATGCAATGATAAAGCATTTTTTCCTATTTCATCATCTCTATTTATTCTTACTTGTAATGGATTTAAAACTCCTCCACTATCTATTCCATCACATTCTATTACTTTGCCATTTAATTTTTTACATAAATGATTATATTCATTTTCTACATCTATTATTAAAATTTTGGTTGTAGGAATTTCATTTAATATCATATGCTTTACTGCCATACTTTTTCCGAGAGCCTGAACTTCCTACTACAAACATATTGCTGTTGCCTCTCATTATATCTTGCTGCCATAAATTAAAAATAATAATACCACCATTTTGATTTATTCCCCAATAATATCCGTTTTTATCAATAAAAGTTTCTGTATTAAATAGAAATCCTCCTGTAAAAGAACTTGTTAATATATTTCTTTTAAATTTTTTACTTAACTCAGTTTGAATTGTAAAAAAAGGTGCTACTGCTTTAAAACCATCAAATTGCAAATAATTTGTAAGATTCCTTATTTTCAATTTTTGATGTTGTACTTCATTTTCAACTTCTTTACATTTTTGTTTTAATTCTTCTTTCTCATCTGCTGAAACTAAAATGTATATTGTTAAATATGATACAACTTCATTATTCTGTATCATTCTATTTATAATTTCACTTGCCTCATTTATTTCTTTTTCTCTAATTTGTCTACTTGATTCATTTTTTGACATTTGTAATAATCCTGAAGCATCTCTGATTCTTGCATCTAATGAATCAATTAATTCTGCATTATCTGTGGGCTCAATATTTATCGAAAATATTGCTCCTATGTTTCTAACTAAATTTCCTAACCACTTTAATTCTACATTTGATGGATAATGAACAATCGTATATACTTTACAATATCTACTCCCAAAATATATTTTATTTCTTTCAAATGTTAATCCTCCAGTTGGTGTAATTAAATCTATTAAATTATAATCTGCTTCTTGCTTTTTTATTTTTTATCACCTGCCTTTGTTTCTAATGCTTCTTTTATTCTTTGTTTTGCTATTTCATAATATTGGCTATTTATTTCAAAACCTATAAAATTTCTATTTTGATTTATTGCTCCAACCAGAGTTGTACCACTTCCAGCAAAACAATCTAAAATCAAATCACCCTCGTTACTTGAATTTATTATGTGATTTTCTATAAACGGTAATGGTTTTATAGTTGGATGTTTCCATTTTTTCTTGTCGACTTGATTTACTCCTGAAATATAATATTTTCTTTTAGTATGATAATTTCCATATAGCCTTACTCCCTTTTCTCTTGCAAATACTACATATTCTGTATCAGGCAAATAATTATTATTTGTTAATGGACTAGGATTCATTTTATGCCATGTTAATATTTCATAATTACAATCTTTATTCATAAAATATTCCAGTAATTCCTTTACCTGCCTTTTAGAACAGTAAATGTATATATTTATCTTTTTCATTTTTTGTACTAATAAATCTAATACTTTTAAATCAAATCCATCCTTTAAATCTAATAGTTCATTTGCATAACTATTAAAACTTGATGGATGTTTTAATTTGCTTAAATTTAATTTATATGGCGGATCTATTATCACTAAATCGATACTTTTATCATCTAATAATTTTATTCCTTCCATACAATCCATATTGTAAACATTATTTATTTTTAACACTACTTCTCCTTATTTTTATGATGCTATCATCATAATCCACACTCTCCTTTCGAGCAAATTCTGGAATTGTAAAACTTTTAATTAATAATATAATTTCTGTCTTCTCTAATATTTCAGATTCCAAATCACATTGTTTTAATCTATTTTTCCAGTTTATTGCTCTTTTTTCTAATTTTTCTTCAACATTCTCTGATGCATTCTCCCATATACATAGATAAAATTCATTTTCGATAATGTTTTTATTTGCAACCATTTCATGTGTTGCTATAATTCTTTTTTCAACAATTCTTATACTTGCCTCATCTTTTAATTTTTTCTTTAAATCTTCTTGTTCTTTTATAAAATCTGCAATATCTACTTTTCTAGGAATTATAAAAATAGTATATGGTTGTTGTTCATTACTAAACTCAACACTTGAACTATTCATTTTTTGTATAAGTTCCTCTTCTGAAAATAATTCCGTATTTATTGGTTGTACTCTTATAAAAGAAATTACTTGTTTATCTAATGTATATAAAAAGTTATCTTCAATTTTTCTAATATTTAAAAATTCATTTAATGATTTATTCTCTTTTATTGAAATTCCCTCTTTCATACTTATACCCTTTTTGCATAAGTTCATATTTTACGATATTTTTTATATTATCCATTAAAGAAAAACCACTTCTATTTTTAGTAACAAATACAACTGAAATTGCTGTACTTCCTATAACTAAGAATGTTGCTAATAAAGTGGTTTTCGTTATTTTATATATGCAATATGCAATTATACTTGATATAGCCAAAACAATAATACTTTTTATTAATTCAGCCATACCATATCCTTCAAAAAATTCAGTTTGCAATTTAATTTGCGATGGTATTTTTACAGTTTTTTTCATCTACTACCACCTCCACCTGCTCCTCCGACCAAATGAATTATTTTCCTTATGGTTTATATAATCTTGATATGTAAAGTTAGAAGGAAAAATAAACCCATCTGAATCTCTATAATATGCTATATCTGCATAATATCCTTTCCAAAACCCTTGACAGTCATTAAATAGTCTTAAATAACTTACATTTTCTACTACTTTGGCTGAAGAATATAGTCCAAAGGCTTCATGCAATTCTTCATTGTCAGTTAATGCTGCAATTGTTTTATTTGAATCTGTTATAACATATCTTTTTCCATCTATATTTACAACTTCTCTGTTTTGACAATCTTTATCTTCTATTTTAGCAAATGTAATATCACTTGTTTCATCATCTGCAATTCCAGTAGGTGTTCCAAAATAACTTTTAGGAATTTCTAAAAGGCTTAGTGACAATGTTATTAATATACTTGCTATAACTGTATTTTTCGCTAATTTAATATACTTCATTTTGTTGTCAGGCTCTACACTCATTTTTATTAATAAGATAATAAATGTTACACTTCCAATAGCGATGCCAATGTTTCTTAAAACTCGTATTATTTCTTGTAAAGTTTCGATTTTTATCTCCTCCTTCTTAATCTAGGTGTCAATGCCCTTAAATTACGTGCTGTATTTCCTGCTGAATTTATAATACTTCCATTTGGTTTTACCAAATATTTTGATAGTATCATTGGTGTATTTACTGATATTATTGCTATTGCAATAGCATAAATTAAATGTCCATTTATTGTTACTAAAATTGACAAATTCATAAGTGTTAATTGTATTACCAATGTAAATGCTGTCATTAAAAAGCCTCTTATATATTCAGGAAATACTCCTCCATCTGAATTTAAAAGTCCGAATACTTGCAAATGGTATTCCCATTCTCATTAGTAGCATTTCAATTCCCTTCATAATAAATTGACAAATTAAAACTAACCAAGTTATCAGTAATACTAAACATGCTACTGCTGTAAAAATACCTCCTGCAATATTTCCACTTAACACTTCAGATAAACTTACCGTTTTAACAGGCATAGCACCTAAAATGCTATTTAGAAAACTACTTGTGATTCCGACAAATATATCATAAATTTCTTTACAACAAATCATAATTATTACTGCTTTTAACATTCCAACAATTAAATGAATTGGATTTTTTTCTGCATCCCCATCATTTTGTAAAAAATATATCTTTATTAATTTTGCAATAAATACAATTACTAAAATAAAACAAGCATAATTAAATACAACTTGATATATTCCATTGAAATCTATTTTACTGCCACCCTGCACTTGTATGCTATTTAATTCTCTTTCTATAAAAAACACCAAATTCACCATACTTTTAAATAATGAATTTAGTGTTGCCTCTGATCCATCAATAAATTTTTGAATTAATTCTACAAGCATATCTGCCATTTTTTATCACCTCTATTCAAAGAAAATTCAATAATTTTCTTTATCTGTAGAATCCAAGAATTACATCTATAAGTGCCAAACCACAAGTAATTAATACCATTGATATTAAAGTTGTTTTAATATTTTGCATATTTCTTCTTCTTTCTCCCTCATCATTTGTTTTTAGGCAATAAACATAGTAAATGAAATAACCACCACAAATTGTTATTCCTATACCAGTTAGCCATTTAATTACTGCATTAACTAAATTTTGTGTTCCTATAACTAATTTAGTTTCTTCAAAACTTGCTGCATGAACTATCTGTTGCATTGCAAATAATAAAACAACAAATAAGATTATTCTTAAACCAATCTTAATTGCTGTTTTTATTTTTTCTTTATTTTTATTCATCATTGTCCTTTCTCTTCCTACTTACTCTCCAGTTTTCACGAAGTTCTTTTAAATTCTGTCTTTCTTCAAAATCTTCTTCATCCATATTATTTATTTCATCCCAAATGTTCCATATTTTAACCTTTTGAATTTCTCTTATTGGTCTTTCTTCCTCTCTTTTGATTCTTAATTTTTTATTTTCTTCTTTTGTTCCCATTCCATTTAATTTATTAAAATACATTTTTGATATATCTGGAACATATAATATAGCTGAATATTCACCTGCAATCATTACTAAAATAATTGGGCTTTGTATTCTTAGCACTTCATCTGCTGTTAACATCTTTCTAGAAATTAAACTCATACTGCTACTACTATTATCATATTTAATATTCGTGTTACTACTTTCACCATAACTTTGTGCTGAATATACTCCGTAATTTGTCTGATATTTTAGTTGCTGTTTCAACACTATTTGATTTTAAATATATTAGAGTAGCATTGTCTAAAATATTCTGTGCTCCTTCTTTTCCGTATTTTTCTTCTAGTTGTCCAAAACTTTGAATTGCAATTGTAAATCTGCAATTTCTACCGTCTTGAAACTGTTAGCATTGACTGAAATGTATCAATTTTTGTAAAGTTAGCAAATTCATCCAATATAAAATTCATTCTTATAGGTAGCTCTCCTCCCGAATTTCTACTGCTATCTACAATTGCTGTATATAACTGTTGTACTAATAGACTACCGTAATTTATGATATGTTAATTTATCATCACTCAATAAAATATATATTACTGTTTTCTTTGTTGCAAAATCTCTTAAATCAAAATCCGATTTTTGTATTGTATCTGCAACATATTCACTTACAAACATTTGTAAAGTAGAAAGTGCTGCCGCCACAAAACTTCCTCTTGTTTTTGATGGTGCTGTACCTGCTACTGCAAAAAACTTTTTTATAGGATCTTCTGCTGTTTTATTTTTCATATATTTGTCAATTAACATTTCACCATCATCTGCTGTTTTAAACATTTCAGCCACAAAATAATAAGCATTTGTTAAAGTTTGATATTCTCTTCTGCCTTTATTTTCAAGTACCACAGCCATAATTGCTGTTTTTATTACACTCTGTTCTCCATTAACCCAGATAGGCTCTGTCTTATCATTTTTTTCTACTAATATATTTACAATATCATTTACAAGACTTTCAGCAAGTGGAATATTATCATCTTCTACTGCATTTATAACTAAATCTAAAAAATTATAATGATTACTTTTTAAAAAATTTATAAAATCTAATGCAATTACATTATATCCAAGTTCTTTTAATTTTGGTGCTGTATATAAATATAATTCACCTTTTACATCACTAATTAACATATTTTCTGATGCTAACCCAAGCATTGTTATACTTGGAATTAAAATTGACCTTGACTTTCCTGATCCTGAGCTACCTATTAAAATCGTATGTAAATTATCTCCAATGAAATGTATTTTTTCTAGATTTCCATTTCTTTCAAAATTAGTTATTATTCCACCTGAATCAAAACAACTTTCTTTATATTCTTTGTTTCTATCAATTATATTGTAACTAAATATTTTATCATAGTCCTTCTTTTGTAACCACCAAGCTGTTCCGTATTGTCCATCTCCTGCTGGTACTGGTACTTCTATTTTATCTGTTAATTTTATTGTTTTGCTATGATATATATTTTTAGTTTTATTAGTAAATAATAATAAAAATGTTATTACTATTGTTTCTAATATTATAAATATAAGTAATATTCTTTTGTCTGCGAATAGTGTTTTTATTATATCTTGTAAATTCAAATTTAGCATACTTTCAAAATCTTTGCTTAATAAAAAATGTAGATTTACAGATGTGTAAGCACATATTCCTATACTAAATATTATCGCTATTATAAGTAAAATTTTTCTATTTATGTTTTTTCTCCTTTTTTGGAACTCCACATTCCTCCTTTTCATGTAAATTAAAAGAACATCTACTTTCATTGTAAATGTTCCTATATTTTTTATAAATAATTTCTTCTGCCATAATGCATATGTGCAATATAAACTTTTTTGCTATTCTCATCAACTGTATATAAAACGACAAAATTATCTATAACCATTCTTCTAAATTCTCTTTTATTTCTGTCCTTTTTTTCAATTTTCATATATAAATTAGGAGTTTCAGATAAATCCATTACTGCATCTCTCATTTTTCTCATTAATTTCTTAGCTGAATTTTCTGCAACTAATTTTTCTGAAATATATTCATAAATTTCATTAATTTCATCTCTACAGTCTTCAGTAAATTCTATCTCGTATATTTCTTTTTTAGAATCCATATTTTTCTTCCAACTCCTTAAATACTTCTGTTGCTTTTATTGTTTTTCCCTCTTCTATTTGTCTTTCAGCTTTTAAAAGTTTTTCTTCAATTTCTTTATCTTTTAATTTATCTCTATATTGTTCAACACTCATTACTATTATATTATTATTTGAATTTTTGCTAAGAACTATATCTCCATATTTATTCATAGCATTTTCTACTTCTTGTATATTTATTGCTTGTTGCATAATATCACCTCTTTCTCATAGAACTATTTATATTATAACACATATTTATAAAATTTAGAATATATTTTCAAATATTTGTTTCCCAAAATTAAATATTTTCTTCCCAATGTAAATTTGATGAATTCGCTTTATTTATAGCAATGTCCTTTTTAGCTTGTTTTGATAATTGCTTTTTATATTTTATTTCAAAATTTTTTAAATACTTTTCTTCTTGTCTTGCCGAAAAATACATACAATTAAAAATTCTCCATATCAAATTTTCAGTTTCGTTATAATCTATTGTCTTGGAATA
>HF991952.1:0-8282 GCA_000433135.1 Clostridium sp. CAG:921 | reverse complement strand
ATAATCTACATTTAGATTTAACAAATCTCTTTCAAAATTTAGTATTTGATTTCCAATTATCTTTTTTATTTCTTCTTCAGCCTTTTCTTTCTCAAATTTTTGTGCTTCTATAATTTTACTTTCATCACTATATTTAAATGCAACAATTTTTTGTTTTGCTAATATATAATCATCAATCTGTTTCTGAGTATCTAATGATAGATTAATTATTTTCTGTGATAAATTATCAATTTTTTCAATAATTTCAGGGTATCTTTTTAAATATTGATATTTTATACTTCCACTTGTTTTTTTTAATAGATTCTTTATTTCTAACAAATCAGCTGTAATTTCTTTGATATCCTTATACTTAATTCTTTTTCCTATTATTTTCTTATTTGAATAATCTTTTTCATATTTTAACATATCTTTTAAAAATTTATTATCATTACTTACTTTTTTCAAATTTTGTAGTGTTTTATTTTCTTGAATTATTTTCTTTTTAGCACTATCTTTTTCTTGATATAGCTGTAATAGATCTTCTTTGAAAATGCTATTAGTAAACTCATCTTTCATTTTGTTTATTATATTATATTTTATAAAATAATTCATTTTTTCTTTTTGTTTACTCCACATCATAACTTGTAAATGTGGATGTCCACTTTCTAAATGAACAGCACCTGCATATTGCAAATCCTCATATTTTATATTCATCTTTTTTGCAAAACTTATCAATTTACTTTCAAAAAGCTCCTTCCATTTTTCCTTTGAATCATATCCTAATCTTATTGCATCATATTCATCTAATGATATTGTGCATCTAAATATTGGTATCTTATTCTGTGCTAAATTAGTTATATGTATATTTATCTGCTCTATATCTTTCATTTTTTCTATGTCTGGGAACTCTGTTATTTTTCCGAACAATCCATGTTCAACATTTTCATTTTTTATTGCATATTCACTATATCCCAAATATTTTGCATAATTCTTATGTTTAAAAAATGTTGTTCTTCTATTCGGATTAAATGTCTCAAATAAAAAAATTATATTATTCATTTCTGTATAATTCTCCTATTGTATAAAAATCATATAAATCTTGTTTATTCATATTTTCTGTATCTCTAGATATGTAATAATTGGCTTTTTTACGAGCATTATTTAACATATTTATAAATTCTTTATGCATATCATCTCCAAGTAGTTTATACATTACCTCGCCTTGCAAATATGTATTTATTACTGATGTTCTTAAATATTTTGCATTTATTTTTCTTTGACTTGCTATAAATGGTTTTAATTTTTCATCTAACATTTGATCCAATGCTTTTACTATAAAATCCAAACTTTCTTTATACATTTCTATATTTAATTCTTTTTCTATACCTGCCCTTGCTAGTTCAGAAAGACTATTATATGAACTTTTTTCTACCATCTTTTTTAGCATTTCTTTTTTACTTTTTGAAATTCTTATAGTTAATTTTTCTAATTTTTCACTTTTATTTTTATTTTCCAAACTTCCTCCTTGCTCAAACCTTCTTAATCAAAATTGCCTCAAAGCAATTTTGCAGGATCAGGGCGACCTACCGTCACCCATAAACTGCCTAAAAGCGTGGCTTTTAGCTGGGTGCTCTAAAAAATAGAGGTAGTCATTTAGACAGCCCCAAAATTATTTAATTTTTGTTAATATTCTTCATCTTCTGATATTTCTTCTCCTGTAACATCTACATAATCCATTATAATACATAATGCTTCATTATAACTTTTTGCTTCTGTAGTTATCTTATTGAACATTTCTTTTGCCTCTTCTTCTAGTCCATTTTTCTTTAATGCTCGAGATGCAATTCCCATTAGGTTATAGATATTTCCGTCTTCTCCTACCAATTTACATTTTGGTTTTTCTACTATGTAATCGTCTATCGAATAACCCATTCTATCTCCAAACATATCATCAATTTTTCTTTCATCATCTAAGCTCATTCCCTGATATAAATCATATTGAATATTATTTATTTTAACTTTTTGTTTTGTCTTTGCCAAAGTAGTTGGTATTTCTTCCTTATTAAATATCTCAAAATAATATCCTGATTTAACTGCAACTTTATTATTCAAATTCTTCATCCTCCTCATCTTCTTTTTCTTCAACAATTTCAACATATTCATTTATAATGTCAAATGCTTCATCATAACTGTAAGTTTTTGTTGCTCTTTCAATCATTTCTCTTGATTCATTAAATAAATTATTGTCTTTTAATGTTTTTGAAACTTCACAAATGATATCGTACATTACACCTCGTTCATTATCAATATTACATTTTGGCTTTTCTTTTATTTCATTATTTATCTTATTTTTTTCTTCTGGCTTTCTCATCTTTTCTGAAATATTTAAAAATTCCAATGCGATTGGTTTAAATCTTCCATATTGAAAATCATTTCTCATCTCATACATCATTAAATGTATAATTTCACTTATTTGATTTGAGCTTAATGCTTTTCTTTCAACTCTTTCAATTTCTTCTTTTTCTTTTTGTGTTCCCATTGCCAAGTTTAGTGGTGAATCACTTACATATCCTAATCCCATTAAACTATGAGCTAAAGCTTCTCTATATTCGGTGTCTAAATTAGCATCATATGTTGCTTCTCTTATATCACTTAATTTAATTTTCATTATAATAATTTTTCCTTTCTTAATTCCTTATTCAAATTCTTCTTCATTATTCTGTTCAACATATCCAGTTAAATCTCTTTCTTGTTTTAAATAGCCATATTGTGTATTTACCATATTTTTCTCTTCAGCATATTCTTTACCAAGTTGTTCCATATCAGCATATTCCATCAAATCCTCTATGTCAATTTCACCTTCATACACTAATCTTCTTCCAAGTTCCTGATTATCATATGCTTCAGTTAAATCAAAACACTCAATGTTTTGTGCATATTTTAAAACATCTTTAATATTTCTAATGTTATCCTCTTCTGCTTCCATTATTGCAAGTATTTTATATTTATCATATTCCTTAAAATTTTTAACAATATTGTAAAACTTTTTTATATCTTGAAATGGAGTAGTATATCCTGATCTATTTGCTTTGCAAATCATATCATTAACATAGCTAGAAATATCAACAGCAAAATCTTCATCTTCTTTATCCATAAATATACATTCTTTTATATGTGTATCTTGTATTGTATAATTGTTATAATTTAATCCAAGATATTCAAAATCTTTTTCTAACTCTTCTCTACTTCTGGGAATTATAATTTTTATTTCCTTATATATTTCTGATTCTTCATATTCTTTTTTATTTACCATATCAATTTTAGCAATTAACAATTTTCTTCATCTCCTAACTTGTGTTACTCAAATTCTTCTTCATTTATTTGACTTTTTGGATGATTAACTTTTTCTTCACTTTTTTGTTCATCTATCATTTCTTGTAATAAACCTATTTTTTCTTTGCTTTCTTCCCATTCCTTTGAAAATCCTTTTTTCGCCTCTGTTAATGATAAATCTTTTGAATAGCATATCCAATTGTGTACTTCCATTTCATACATTTCTTCTAATAATTCTATCTTATTCAAATTCTTCATCCTCCTCTTTTTCTTTTGATTTTTCAGCAATTTCTTTTACTATAATATTTGTTGCCCTTATACAGTTCAAATTAAACACTCTCTGCCAAGCCTTTTCATATCTAGACCAACGAAATCCATGAGATTTTAATATTTTTCTTGTGTCTTCATCTGGAATATTGTCAAATAAAAATTGAATTCTATTTATTTCTTTATTATGAATAACTTTTCCATTTTCAAAATTAATTTCTTTGAATTCTGTATTCTCTAATTTTTCAAGTCTTTCTATTCTTTTTTTAGTTTCTCTTATTGTCGCTCCTATATTAGTAAGTTCCCATGTACTATGTTCTCTTGCTTTTATACTTGCTTTTTCATTTTCCAATCTTTCCAATTTTTCTTTTAGTTTAATTATTGCTTGTGGATCATCACTATAAATTACTTTACTATTTTCAGCATTTTCTGCCCTTTCCTTATAAAAGTTACTTTTATTATCTTCTTCTATTGATTTCCTAATATCATCTTGTGCCTTTTTGATTAATCTTCTATGTCTTTTTTCAGAATGATGTCCTACCAATATTGGTTGCCCAGGTGCAATTTGTAGTATTCTATTAGCATTTGAATTACTATATTGGCTAGATCTTTCTTGTGCTTTTAGAGATAATTCCTTATACCTTTCTATTCTTCTTTTTCTTCTTTCTTCGTAATCACTTCTTCCTCCCATCTTTTATCACTTTCCTTTCCTACGATTAAACAACAATGTAGTAACAATGTAAAAAAAGAACTTAGCATTGCTACACCTATTAGTATTAAAATATACACTTTAATTCCTCCTTTTTATAAAAAAAAGAGCTTATATAAAGTTTGTGTTGTATCTTAACTCTTACACTCACTTTATACAAGTCTTATTTAACTTTTTATTACATTTGCACAAATTCTTCCCATGCAAAACCTTCTCTACCAAAATGACCATAGTTTGTAGTTTTAGAAAATATTGGCTCTTTTAATTTCAAATATTCAATTATACCTTGTGGAGTTAAATCAAATTTTGACCTTATTAATTTTATTATTAACCATTCTGGTACTCTATTTGTATTAAAGCAATTTATATAAATTGATATTGGCTCTCTTACTCCTATTGCATAAGAAAGTTGTATTTCACATTTTCTTGCCAGTCCATTAGCAACAACATTTTTAGCAATATGTCTTAACATATATGATGCTGACCTGTCCACTTTTGTTCCATCTTTACCAGAAAAAGCTCCACCTCCATGATGTGCTAACCCTCCATAAGTATCTACCATTATTTTTCTTCCTGTTAACCCTGTATCAGCAATAGCTCCTCCCAAAACAAATCTTCCTGTTGGATTAATATAGAATTTTGTTTCTACATCGATCATATCTTCTTTTACTATTGGCATTATTACTTTTTTAAATATATCCTTTTGTAAAATTTCAATATCCACATTTTCTGAATGTTGTGTTGATACTAATATCGTATCAATTCTGAATGGCTCATCATTAACATATTCAACTGTTACTTGAACTTTTCCATCTGATTTTAAATATGGAATTTCTCCATTTTTTCTAACTTCAGCTAATTTTTTTGCAAGTCTATTTGCAATGCTTATTGGATATGGCATATAATCTTCTGATTCATCTGTAGCATAACCAAACATAATTCCTTGATCACCTGCTCCTCCATAATCAACTCCCATTGCTATATCATTACTTTGTTTTGTAATGTTTATTTCTACATCGCAAGTTTTATAATCCATATTTATTTTTGAATCTGTATAACCTACTTCTTTTAATTTTTCTCTTACTATTTTTTCTATATCAATTGTTGCATTTGATGTTATTTGTCCTGCAACAACTACTTTATCTTTTGATATAAGAGTTTCAACTGCTACTCTTGATTCTTTGTCTTGTTTTAAGCATTCATCCAATATTGCATCTGATATTAAATCAGCTACTTTATCAGGATGTCCTTCTGTAACACTTTCACTTGTTAAATAATAATGTTTGTATTTTTTCATATTTTTACAAATCTCTCCTTTCTTATTTTTCATATAGATTATTATTTTTATCTAAACATTTACTCCCTACTTTCTCGCCCCAAAATCGATTTTGTGGCGTTTAAATTTAAAAAATAATAAATTACTCGAATCCATATTTATATTAATTTTTTCAGTTTTAATTTTAATAACTTTGTTATAAATAATTTCATATATAAAAAATAAGCCTTAGACTATAAATCTAAAACTTATTTCTAAAATTCTAAATTTTAAAATTTTCTAAAATTCCATATCATCTATCCCAAAATCTATATCATACTTTATTTCAGTTGTCCCATGCACTCTTCCAGTCACAAGCTTTCCACTTTTCCTTTTAAATATATGTGTCTGTTTAGAGCCTGTCATACATATGATAAGAGCAGATATAGAAACTGAAGTATCTCCAATTGTTGGAAGTGAAAAACAATCAGAAGATTTAATAAAATATCTTCTTTCAGAATTTGAAAATGATCCTAAAAAGATTTGGCAATCAAATATTTTTGGAAAATCGCTTCATGAACTTGTAAATGAAGGTCTTCACAACAAATTATACAGGATGCCAGATGAGGCTCAAATGAAATTACAAGAAACACTGCAAAAAATAATAAATGAAGGAAGTGGTGGACTAATTTGCATAATATTATAACAAATTAAAGAAGGGTTTAATAATATAAATCCTTCTTAATTTTAAATTTAATGATATATATAATTACTACAAATAAATATTTCTAATCATAGCTTAATTTTTCAAAATTATCTTTTAGCCATTTTTTGCACTCATCATAATTTGGTATATAGCTATAAACAAGCTTCCAAAAGTTAGCGCTATGATTTGCTTCTATTATATGACAAAGTTCATGTACTATTATGCTACTTCTAACATATTGTGGCATCATAGAAAGCTTTAAATTAAAGTTAAGTTTTCTTGTATTTTTAACGCAACTTCCCCATCTTGTTTTTGCTCTTTTTACACTAACTTTATTATAACTAATATTAGTAACTTTACTCCAATTTACAAGTTCTGTCCTTAGCATCTTTTTAGTATTTTCCCTAAAGAATTCATCTAAAGCATATATAGCAACACTTTTCTTTTCATCCCAATTTTTAATTGGCACAAATATTAGCAAAGATTTTTCATCTAGTCTAACTGTCACATTTAATCTATTTTCATCTTGTTTAAGAATTTTTAATATGTATTCTTTACCATCATAAAAAATAGTATTTAATTTTCCAATTTTATTAGAACACTTTCTTAAATTAGCAATATATTCTTCTACTATCTTTGTCTTATTATCTTCTAATACCCTTTTTAAAGCTGTATTTGACATTCTTGTCGGTTTTATTATAACAATTTTAGTCTCTAAATATCTTACTGTGATATTTTTAGACATACTATTGCTTTTAATATTTACAAGAACATTTTTGCCATCTATCGTAACATAAAACTTATTTACTACCATAAGTTTATCCTTATATTTTCAAATATAGGCTTAAAAAATGTTAATTGATATACAATTAAGACAATCAATATTCCAAGCATTGCACTAAATAATATATGTAAAAAACTTGCCTTATCATTTTCATGTTTCATCGAAGATACTAAAAGGCTAAGAAAGAATGCAACTCCACCAACCACAAAACTTTTAGTTATTACAAAAAGATAAGTTGAAAGTGCAAAGCTAAGCGACACTCTAGCACTTGGAAATGATTTTACATAATTTCTAGTCTTAGAAAACACTCCTTTTAATATCACTGTTAATATGACAAGAGCAAAAAGTATTGTAAACAGAATATGTATCTTAGAACTTAGAACTGCTGTCAAAAGTTTAGTAGACGCTTGACTTATTTTATCATAAAACAAAAAATACGCTACTATAACAGCTATTCCACTAGATACTAACACTGCCCCAGCAGCTATATCCTTTGCTGCTTTTGCTTTTAAATTATACTCTTCTGTTATCAAATCGACAATATACTCTACTGTTGAATTTATCATTTCTGCAAATATAACAAAACCTATAGTAAGGATTAAACATATATACTCAGTTTTAGTAAAGTCAAAAAAAAGACTAAATGCGAAAACTAATACCCCAATTATATAATCAATTCTTAAATTTCTTTCCGTCTTAAAAGCATGAATTATTCCATTTATTGCATTTTTTGCAGCTGAAAAAAAAGTTTTATTTTTTCTATTTACAGGCATATTTTCATCATACTTTATATTTTTTAATTTTTCGTTCACTAGATACATACACACCTTTCAATATATGATTATTATATCACATTTTTTAGTATATATCTATTAATTTGTTTTTTATTAATAAAAAATGTATAAAATGTATGCCAATTTATATAAATTTTCAAAGTGACTTAACGTATGACATTTCTAATAAGTTTAATTAAATTATGTAAAAAGTTCACACTATGTCGTAGTTTAAATAAAAAAAGACAACCAGAATTAATCTGATTGTTCTTACATAATTAGAATTTCTTTAAACGTTTAAAACAAATTCATCATTGGAGGCGCCACCCGGATTTGAACCGGGGATCAGAGTTTTGCAGACTCGTGCCTTACCACTTGGCTATAGCGCCATATATCATTCTCTTAATATATTATATTAGTCAAATGAATTTTTATGACAAAAAATATAAATAATATAAAATGGAGCGGGAGACGGG
>HF991951.1:11831-13439 GCA_000433135.1 Clostridium sp. CAG:921 | reverse complement strand
GTTAGAATAAATTTTTTTGAAGCAGGTAACTGGGCTTGGAAAAAAGATGAAAAGGGCAATTTTTCTAAGCCATATTATCATGAGCATGTCTTTGGAAGAACTGTTGATGCTAAGAAGCAAAAATTTCCAGATGCTCCATATTTACCAGACAGAAAAAGTGGATTTTATGAAGGCTTTGAGCCACTTAATGATGAAGATATAGAATGTATAAAAAAAGAGATGGAAATACTTGAAAATGATCCAAAGTATAACAATAATATTTGGAAGGCTATTATTGACTAAAAATTTTAAGGAGAAAATGTATGAATAAAATTGTAACTATTTGTGGTAGCATGAAATTTAAAGATAAAATGATGGAAATATCTAAAGAATTGGAAATTAAAAATAAATATGTTGTTATACAGTGTATTTATAGCAATGATAAATTTAGTGAAGATGAACAACAAGTTTTAGCTATGTTACATTATAATAAGATTGAACTTAGCGATGCCATTTATGTAGTAAATGTTAATGGATATATTGGTAGTTCTACAAAAAATGAAATAGAATATGCTAAAAAATTAGGTAAAGAAGTGTTATATCTAGTACCAATAGTAGAATAGGTAAAACATTAATCTTTCTGTAAATAGGTAAAGAGCTATAATTAACATGGTATTTTATTTGTGAAGAAAAATATTAAATATTGGGACCAAAAAAGGTCTCTTTTTTTCTAATAATTATTTTTAAAAATAAAAAAATAATAAGTAAATGAAAAAAATTTAAAAATGTAACTTAGTTGTAACTTTTGCTATTGTATAATGTGTTTGTAAAATGAAAGGAGTTTTTATTTATGGAAATTTTAAAAGTAGAGAATTTAACTAAAATTTACGGAAAAGATTCTACTAAAGTAATAGCATTAGACAATGTTTCCTTTTCAGTTGAAAAAGGTGAATTTGTAGCGATAGTTGGAGCTTCTGGCAGTGGAAAATCTACGCTATTACATTTGATTGGTGGAGTAGATAGGCCAACAAGTGGAAAAGTTTTTGTTGATGGAAAGGATATATTTGCATTAAATGATGATAAACTTGCAATTTTTAGAAGAAGGCAAGTTGGACTGATTTATCAATTTTATAATTTAATTCCAATACTAAATGTTGAAGAAAACATTACACTACCACTGTCACTAGATAATAGGCAGGTAGATACAGAAAGAATAGATGAGATGTTAAAATTATTATGATTAGAAAAAAGAAGAAATCATCTTCCAAATGAATTATCTGGAGGACAGCAACAAAGAACAAGTATTGGTAGAGCTTTAATAACGAATCCTACAATTATTTTAGCAGATGAACCAACAGGAAATCTTGATAGTAAATCAAGTGATGAGATAGTTGCATTATTAAAAAAATCAAATAAAGAATTAAATCAAACAATAATAATGATAACTCATAATATGGAAATTGCCAAAATTGCTGATAGAATTATTAAAATTGAAGATGGAAAAATTGTTGAGGAGGTATAGATATGGACTTACTTAACAAATTAACCATAAAAAATTTAAAATTAAACAAAAAAAGAACAATTGTAACTATTATAGGAATTATGCTATCGGTTGCACTTATAACAGCT
>HF991951.1:3598-11817 GCA_000433135.1 Clostridium sp. CAG:921 | reverse complement strand
ACTTATAACAGCTGTAGCTACAATGTATTCAAGTGCAATTAAATCACTTATAAGTTTTGAAACATATCATAAAGGAAATTTTCATATTGCGTTTTTTGATGTAAATAAAGATGATATTTATAAAATAGAGAAAAATAAAGGTGTAGAGGAATTATATCTAACAAGTAATATTGGATATGCTAAACTAGATGATTCAAAAAATGAATATAAGCCTTATGCTTGTATAAAAGGATTTACAAAGGAGGCTTTAGAAAACTTATCTATAAGACTAATTGATGGAAGACTACCAGAAAATGAAAATGAAATAGTTATACCTAGTCACTTAAAAACAAATGGCAGGATTGATTTGAAAATAGGTGATATAATTAATTTAAACGTTGGCAAAAGAGTTTGTAATGGAGATACTTATGAATTAAATCAAAATAGTCCGTATAGAAAAGATGATGGCGAAGAAATAGTAGATACAGTATCAAAAGAATATAAAATAGTT
Organism: Clostridium sp. CAG:921; assembly: GCA_000433135.1. Taxonomy (GTDB): domain Bacteria; phylum Bacillota; class Clostridia; order TANB77; family CAG-465; genus CAG-465. The sequence goes on along the minus strand of HF991951.1, from coordinate 11,327 downwards.
GGCATTATTCAAAGACCAGCAACTAATATAGAAAACTATGAAGCACCTGGATATACATTTGTAACATATCTTGGTAAAAATAAAATAGAAGGTAAAGTTGATGTTTATACTAGACTTAATAAATTTGGATCTAAAAACTATTTAAATGTTGCAGCAAATATTTTACAAGTAGATGAAGAAATATTTGTAAAAGGATATACTGGTAATTTTACAGAATTAGAAGAAAAGGAGTACAATAAATTTGCAGAAGAATTGTCAAAAGCTAAATATCAATATGAAATAAATGATTACTTAATACAATTAGAAAATAATCCTTTAAAATCAGAAACTACTGGTGGATTAGGTGTAACAGTTGTGTTTGTATGTGGAATAATAGTAGTAACATCAGTATTTTGTATTAAAAATAGTTTTGACATTTCTATTACTGAAAAAATTAAACAATATGGAATGCTTAGAAGTATTGGTGCAACAAAAAAACAAATCAAAAAGAACGTTTATTACGAAGGAGCAATATTAGGTATTATTGGAATACCTCTTGGAATATTACTGGGGCTTGGAGCTTCGTATATATTAATAATTGTTAGTAATATATTTTTAAAAGATATGTTAAATACTGGTTTAAAACTTGTCTTAAGTATATCTTGGACTGCCATTTTAGTATCTATTTTGCTTGGAATAATTACAATTTATTTATCTGCTTTAAAAAGTGCAAGGAAGGCATCAAAAGTAAGTCCAATAAATTCAATTAGAAATAGTGCTGATATAAAAATAAAATCAAAAAAAATTAAATGTCCAAAAATAGTAAATAAATTATTTGGTATAGGTGGAGAAATTTCATATAAAAATTTAAAAAGGGATAAAAGAAAATATAGAACAACTATTGTTTCAATAACAGTATCTGTAGCAGTATTTATAGGGTTATCCTATTTTATTAGTGAAGTATTTAATTTTATAAATGAAGAAATTCATACATATGATTATAATTTATCACTTAGTGTGTCGGGTGAATCTTATAGCATGAAAAAAGAGGATAAATTTGTAAATACAACTAATTTAAATGGTGTAGATGACTATGCTATATATAAATACGATTATCTCGACCTTAAAAATCCTAAATATGATGAAGAATATATTTCATTAAATGAATTTGACAAAGATTATATTAATAAAGATGATGTAATAGAAGTTTTATCAATAGGAGACTATCAATATAGAAAATATCTAGAAAAATTAGGCTTAAATTATGATGAATATCAAAATAAAGCTATACTTGTTTCAAATAAAATAAAAATGGGAAAATATGATGAAAAGTCAAAAAAGAATAAAACTGTTTATGTAACAAAATATGATTATAAAGATGGTGATATTGTATCTTTATATAATAATTATTCAAAAGAAAATATCAATATTGAAATTGGAAGTATAACTGATAAAAAGCCATTTGGTCAGGAAATAATGGAAGAATATTTAGTGGTTTCAGATAAAATGTTTAATGAAATAAAACAAGCAAATAAAAAATTTACAATATATTATTTATCAAATAATCCTGACAAATTACAAGATGATATAGAAGAAATGTTAACAGGCGAAGAATATTATTTAAATAACATAAATGAAAATTCAAAAATGATGAACAATTTGTATACATTAGTTGCCATTTTTTTATATGGATTTATAATTGTAATTTCTTTAATAGGTATTACTAATATTTTTAATACAATTACAACAAATATGAATCTTCGTAAACAAGAATTTGCAATGTTAAAGTCAATAGGTATGACAAAAAAGGAATTTAAAAAAATGATAAATTTAGATGGTGTATTTATAGGTGCTAAGTCACTATTATTTGGTGTTACTAGTGGAATAGGAATATCATACTTAATTTATCGTCTTATGTTAGAATCAAGTAATTTACCATTTAAATTGCCAATTTTTGCAATTATCATATCAATTGTTGTAGTACATTTACTAATAACAGCTTTAATGAAATATTCAATGAATAAAATTAATAAGGAAAATACTATTGAAACAATAAGAAATGAAAATATTTAATTAAAAAGGGCAAGAACACTTTTTTGTGATATAATAAATTAAGTAGAAAGGGGTATTTTGATGAATATTTTGTTGGTAGAAGATAATCAGACTATTATAAAAGGATTAAAATATTCTTTTGAAAAAAATAATTATGATTTGATGTATAAAACAAGTATAATAGATACTAAAAAATATCTAATGGAAAATCCAAAATTAGATTTAATTATATTAGATATAATGCTACCTGATGGCAATGGATTTGATCTTTTTAAGAACAATATAAAAAAATTAAATATTCCAACCATATTTTTAACGGCAAAAGATGATGAAAATGATATTGTAACAGGATTGAACATTGGAGCAGAAGATTATATTACAAAACCTTTTAGCACAAAAGAATTACTAGCAAGAGTAAATAAAATATTGCTAAGAACTAAAAAGCAAAGTATTATTACTATACAAGATATTAAATTTGACATTGATAAAATGATAGTATATAAAAATGATAAGATAATAGAATTAACTTCACTGGAAATAAAATTATTAAACTTACTTTTTATGAATATTGGAAAAGTTGTAAATAGAAATACTATTTTAGATACTATATGGGATAGTACCGGAAATGATGTTGATGATCATACTGTAACGGTTTATTTTAAAAGAATAAGAGAAAAATTAGGAACAAATATAATTACTACAGTGAAAGGAATAGGATATAGAATTGATGATGAAAAACAAAATTAAATTAAAAAAAATGCTATTAAGTCTTACAATTTTTGCTTCATTTTTAGTGCTGGTGTTTATAATTATAAATATTTATGAATATCACACATATAATAGAAACTTTAATAAAAAAGTATCAGCTATTATAAACAAAATAGAAGAAAAATATCCAAATATAACTGAAGAGGAGATTATTGATGTTATTACTAGTGAAAATGATAATGCTAAATTTTTTGAAAAGTATAGTATAGATATAAATAAAGACATTATATTTAATAAAAATCAAAACGCATATTGTGTATTTATAACCGCTAATATAATATTTTATATAACAACTATATTAATAATTACTTTTATATTTTTAGGATTTAATAAAAGAAAAGATAAGGAAATTTATGAAATAACAAAATATATAGAACAGATAAATAGAAGAAATTATAAATTAGAACTAGATGATATGTCAGAAGATGAATTATCAATTTTAAAAAATGAAATATATAAAACTACTGTAATGCTAAAAGAAAATGCAGAAAATTCTAATAAAGAAAAATTAGAATTAAAAGACTCATTATCTGATATTTCTCATCAACTAAAAACTCCATTAACATCTATCTTAATTATGTTAGATAATTTAATTGATGATCCTCAAATGGATGAAAATATAAGGGAAGATTTTATTAGAGATATTAAAAGAGAAATAAATAGTATAAATTTTTTAGTTCAATCAATATTAAAATTGTCAAAATTGGATACAAATACAGTTAATTTTATTGAAGAAAAAAATGATTTAAATGAAATAGTAAATCAAGCAATAAAAAATGTAACTATGTTAAGTGATTTAAAAAATGTTAGTGTTATATTAAAAAGCAATACTAATTCAATTATTAAATGTGATTTTAAGTGGCAAGTAGAAGCAATTAGCAATATAATAAAAAATTGTATTGAACATTCTAATAAAGATTCAGAGGTAATTATTACAATTGAAGATAATAAGGCTTATTGGAAAATTACTATAAAGGATAGTGGTATTGGAATAGATAAAGAAGATTTACCACATATTTTTGAAAGATTTTATAAAGGAAAAAATGCTACACCAGATAGCATAGGAATAGGTTTATCACTTGCTCAAACTATTATAAAAAAAGATAATGGAACAATTAGTGTTAAGTCAAGTAACAAAGGCACTACATTTACAATAAAATATTTTAAATAAATAGCAGTCAAATGACTGTTATTTTTGATAGATTTACATAGTCAGCTTAATATAAAACTATATAAGTATTATTTGAAACTAGAGTATAATATTTTTTACTTTAAACTTTATAAACATTGATAGATATGATATAATTTTATTAGCTAGATTAATAGAATTTGACTTATTTAATATAAGTTATTGTAGAAAAATTAATTATAACTTTAAGAATTTGCATATTTTTTTTTAGCGGTAGCAGAAAATGAAAAATATTATATAAAAAAGAGAAAATAAAATGGTAAAAAGATATAAAAAAAGTGAAATTAAAAAGTTAGCTAAGATACTAAAAAATGATGGGGTAATTAGTGTACCAACTGATACAGTCTTTGGAATATGTGCTAGAATAAATTCTAAAATAGCTCATGATAAATTAATAACTGTAAAAAATCGTCCAATAAAAAAGTCATTTCCTGTAATGTGTGCAAATGAGGAACAAATAAAAAGTATAGCTATTGTAAATGATGTAGCAGAAAAATTAATAAAATCATTTATGCCTGGCCCAGTTACACTGGTACTAAAGAAAAACAAGAATTTACCTGAATATATAACAAATGGAAAGGATACAATTGGTGTTAGAATGGCAACATCAGAGGCAATAGAAAAATTAATTTTAGAATTAAATAGCCCAATATTTATGACAAGTGCTAATCAGAGTGGAAAACCTACTTGTTCAAGTTTAGATGAAATAGAAAAAGCGTGTCCAAATTTAGATGGAATGATGGAAGGAAATGTGATTTTCTCAAAAGGAAGTACAATTATAGATTGTAGTACTAGTGAAATAAAAATATTAAGAGAAGGTCCAATAACAATAGAAAAAATAAATGAAATATTAAAGTAAAATTAAAAAAATATAGAAATAGTAAGATGGAGGGCAAATAATTAATGAAGAAAATACATTACACATTGATGGTATGTGCTATATTAGGAATTGTACTTTCATTTTCTTTTTTTAGCAAAGAAGGAATTGCAATAAATGTAAACTCTAAAAATAAAGATTTAGTTTATATGTCATTAAATAAGGAAATAAAAAATGCTGATAATGTTACCAAAGTAATATTAGGTAATGGCTGGAATTCAGGTAAATTAATAATATATCATTCTTTTTTTGAGGTAGAAACATTATATATTACAGAGGGAAATTTTAATTTAGGAAAGCTAGAAAAATATATTATAGAAAATGGATATAATTTAGATAATATAGGTTTTGTTTTGATTGCAACATCTATTGTTATTTTAATGTATTTACTTATTTATAGGTATGTAAACCAAAATAAATCTTAATGATAAATATTAATTTGTTAGGAGAATTATAAAAATGAACGAATATATAAATTTAACCTTAGATAATATCAATGATGAGCATATCTGCTGTGCAATAGGAGATAAAAAACACCAAGTAGGCGTTAATAATAAAAAAGAATGGATTAAAGAGAAAATAAAAGATGGTCATGTTTTTAGAAAGTTAAATGCAAGAAGTAAAACATTTATTGAGTATGAGCCAATAGAAACAGCGTGGGTTCCAATAAACGGAAAAAATTATGAGTATATTTATTGTTTGTGGGTAGCTGGTAGTTTTAAAGGTAAAGGAATTGGAAAAGAATTATTAGAATATGCAATAAATGATTCAAAAGAAAAAGGAAAAAGTGGTATATGTACTATAGTTTCTAAAAAGAAGAAACCATTTTTAGGAGAAAAGAAATTCTTTGAACATTATAATTTTAAAGTAGTAGATAATATTGGTGATTATGAATTATTAGCATTAAAATTTGATGATAATGAAACTCCTAAATTTAGCGACAATGCAAGAAATATGAAAATAGATAATCAAAATTTTACGATTTATTATAGTAATGAATGTCCTTATGTAGATTATGAAGTAAAAGAATTATCAAATTATGCAAAAGAAAAAAATATAAAAATCAATTTTATAAAAATAGATACGTTGGAAAAAGCAAAAAATGTACCTTGTATTTTTAATAATTGGGCTAGTTTTTATAATGGTGAATTTATATCTAATACTATATTAAATGCTAATTCATTTGAAAAGCTAATTAAATAATAGAATAAAAAAGGAGGTCGTGTATTATGAAAGATGAAAAATATTCAATAGTTTATAGTAGTAAAACAGGAAATACAAAAAAGCTTGCAGAAACAATCTATAATTTTTTACCTCGAAATGGGTGTGAGTATTATGGTGCAGTAGATAAAATTGATGGTAAATTAAGTGATGTAATTTATATTGGATTTTGGACAGAAAAAGGAAATGCTGATTCTTTAACAGCAGAATTTTTAAATAAATTAAAAGGTAAAAAAATATTTTTATTTGGAACAGCAGGATATGGTGAAAGTGAAAAATATTTTGATTGTATTATTAATAATGTAAAAAAGAATATTGATAGTAGCAATACAGTAATAGGTACTTTTATGTGTCAAGGTAAAATGCCATTATCAGTTAGAGAAAGATATAAAAAAATGAGAGAACAAAATAACGTTTCGTTTAACGTTGATAATTTAATTGCTAACTTTGATAAAGCATTATCACATCCAAATGAAAATGATTTAAAAACATTAGAACAAATTGTAAAAAAGATTTAGAGGTATAGGTAAAACAAATGAATAGTAAGTTGTAGGAAAAAAGAGAGATGAAAAAAATGAAAAAAGAAAATTTAAAATTTGTAATTGTATTTTTTATATGTATAGGTGTTCTACTATTTATTTTATGTTTTAATAAAACAAACAAATATTTTTATACTTTGAATATTCCATCAGATGATAGTGTTTATAACATAAATATGGAACAAAGTGGAAAAAGAATTGAAGTAAATAAAAAAGATAAAATAAAGGATGTTATATATATTATAGTTAAAGTTAAAAGGACAACAACTAACGAAAGTATTCAAGATAGCCCTATAAATGTAGATAATGTAATAAAAATAGATTTTGAGTATGGAGAAGATAAAACAACAACAGTGTTTGTTTATAAGAAAAAAGATAAATATTTTATTGAACAACCTTATAATGGAATATATAAAATATCTCAATATGAGTACAATTCAATAGAAAAATATATAAGAAATTAAAAACAAATACAACAATATTTTTGAAAACTTGCCGAAAATAACACCGTCTGAAAAACCGACATTGTTTAGCTTGTTACAACTTATAATTCATTGAAAAGACAAAGAATAAATTTTAAAATATTTGGAGGCAAAAAATGATTAAACGAGAATTCGCTGAAAACTGGATATATAAATTAAAAAAATACTGGCTTGAAAAAAATATAGATGGTGCGTGTAGTTTATTTATTAATACAACATTTTACCAAGAAACACCTTTTATGAAGCCATTTCTAACTATTGAAGAAATAAAAGTAGTGGCGTATACCTAATGGTACGCACGGTGCAATGGTAGGAACAATAATTTTTTGTTATTTTTCTATCATATTTTTAAACTTTTCATTATATTTAGAAATACTTATTATTTTTTATATAAAAAGTATTGACAAAAGACATAATAGTATTTATAATGTGAATGTAGCTACTTAATATAAAAAAGAAAATAAGTAAGGAGAAGTGATTTTATGTGGTTTGAAAATATACCAGTAAATATTAATAATAATGGTGATCCTTTAATAGACAAGGAAATTGAAAATACAGTAGAAAAAATTAAATCATTGGAGGGATATTCAAATATATTTCATATTTGTACAAAATCTGTTCC
>HF991951.1:0-3545 GCA_000433135.1 Clostridium sp. CAG:921 | reverse complement strand
ACAGAAAATCAAAAGAAAAATTTATTTTTATCATATTCATTAACAGGTTTAAATGAAGGTAGATATTCATTTGAAGATAGGGTTAAGGCAATTGACAGATTATATGATATATTTGGTGATATGACAATATTACTTAGACCTTTAATAAAAGGAAGAAATGATAGTAGGGAAAATATTGAAAATATTATAAAAGTTGCATCAACTCATGGAAATAGAATAATACTTGGTGGATTACACAATGATAAGTTAATCAAACAATTAGATGATGAAACAAAAGAATTCTTTATTGAGTGTTGTAAAGCAAATGGAGTAAAATTTTTTAATAAAACATCTTGTGCAGTGGCAGATAAATTTGGTACAATTTGTAAAGTACATGGATATGAGGAAAATGTTCCGAAAAATTTAGAAGTACTTGATCAGTTAGAATATGATTATGAAATTATTGATGGAAAAGTTGTATTAGCACAAGCATCTTCAGGAGATTTGAATTTAGTTAGGGTTATAACTGAATCCGTACCATATACAAAGAAATTAATTTCAAGATTAAATAAAGTTACTACTGTTGATAATCATAATTACGAATTTACATCAGGATGGTTTTCATGGTCAGATAATAAGCCATGCAATATTGGTTGTGATTATTGTGTAATGTCACAAATCGATTATTTAAAGGATAGAAGTAGTGTTGGATGTCATCCAAAAGATGTTCAATATATAAAAATAGATACAACTCCAAAGCCTGCAATTGAAATCGAACATATAGGTGAGTTTATATCATACAAAGATTGTAGAAAGCAACAAGAATGTATAAAATATGTTAAATAAAAATATAATATTTTAAAAAATTAAATACTAAAATAGTCATAAACAAATTTGGAACTAAGAATATAACTAAGGGAGGAAAATTTTAAAAATGAAAATTAAAGGTAATTTAATAATATTTGGTACAGATAATGAAAAAAGAAAAGATGTAAGAAAATTAAAAGAGAAAAAACTACAGATTGTTTTAGATGAAAAAAATAATCTTCCTACTTTTGAAATTAATAATAAGGAATATATAAAAGATTTAGCAGAATTAAAAATTGAAGAATTATTTGGCACTGATAAATTTTATATAGAACAGTTATATACTTGGGCAGATCCAAATTACTATACAAAAGAATCAGAAATGATAATTACGTATTTAGTGGTAATAAACAAGAAAAATATAAAAAATGAACTTAAAAATATAGAATTTTATGATGTATATATAAAAAATAAAGAAAATAGTAAAATACAAGATGTTGTGTTGAGCAATGAAACTAAAGAAATAAAATATGAAATAGAAACTGTAGTAAGTAAGAAAAGAAAAAATATAGAATACACTAATAAACTAGTAGAAAATTCTGATATTAGTGAGCTAAATGCAATTATAATTCATACTGGAATTAAAAGATTAAGAAATAGAATTGAAAATACTAATATAGTATTTAGCTTTTTAGATGATGAATTTGCAATTTCAGAATTACAACAAGTTTATGAGATAATATTAGATAAAAAATTAGTACCTGCAAATTTTAGAAAAAAAATAGAGCCTATGATTAAAAAAACAGGAAATGTAGTAAAGGAGTCTGCATACAGGCCATCAAATCAATATACGTTTAATGAAGATTTCGTAAAAAATTGGGTTTAACAGGCTGAAAACAAGAGAAATAATAGTTTCAGAAGATGAAAAAATAGTAACGCTGAGTGTGACGTTTTAAAAGTAATATTCAAATATGAAGGTACAACTTAAAAAGTAAGCGTTATTTAATAATTAAATGCTATTTAGAAGCCAAAAAATATAAATTATTGTTGATTTTTATTAAGGATTTTTTGCAAAATGAAGTTATATAAAAAAGGAGCATATTAAAGCCAGCAAGTTCAAATCAGTTTTTTTGTGTAAGATTAATTTCTATTTGATTGTTAGTTGCCACAACTGTAACATTTATATAATTATTGTAGTTTTTTTCTTGTAAATTTATTTATGTGTTTTTTAGATAAAGTTGTAATGTAACTTTATCTTTTTTTTATTTGTTTTAAATTTTTAAATGTATATCTTTAACGTAAAAAACTCAAACGTTTCATATGCAATTTTACAACTAAGTGAATGTTGATATTTTCATCAATAAGTTTTTTCTTTTAAAGAAAGATGTTTATCATTAAAATTCTAAATTACCATCTTTCTTAAAAAAAAATATACATTTTGAATTATGTCACAATAGTTTAATCTTAAAATATCATTTAGTGTATTAGTAAAATCTATTATGATAACTTTAAATAGATTTTACTTTTAAACTTAAATTAAGGCAAATATTTTGAGGCTCTGTGCTTTATAAATAAGCATAAATGTGATATAATATCTATGAATTGAAGGAACTAAATTTAAAAAATACTTTTGAGGTATTTTTTTATTAGGAAATATAAAAAAGTGAGAAAAATGTACATGTATTAAAAAAGAAAAATTAGAGCTGAAATGAAAAATAGCAATCAAGAAGAAAAGTTGACTAAAGTCCCAATTTCGTGGTATTATGAGCAGTATTTGTGGCGTTAATTGTGATGAGTGTAAGATTAAAGATAAATGTAAAGGTTGTATTGAAACTAATGGTCATCCGTGGGGAGAAAATTGTGCTTTAGCAGAATTCTGTTATGATAAAAAAGAAAATACAAAAGAGAGAATTATTGCATATAAAAATGAATTGATTGAAGAAATCAATAATCTTAATCTAGATTTTATTCTCAAAATAGAGGAACTATATCCTCTTAATGGAATATTTGTAAATATTGAATACGAATTACATAATGGAGAAAAAATTAGATTGTTGAAAGATAATAATATTTATTTAGGGACTCAATTGCCTAAAGCTGATAACTCTGGATATTATGGTATAATAGCAGATAATGATTACATATTAGTAGGTAAATATGATAACAACTATCAAAATGCCAATATTATTTATACTTGTTTTTCAACTGACTTCCTAATTGAAGAAGCTGATGAGTGTCGAAAAGATTGTTGGAAAATGATTAAAGAAAGGCAAGATTGCACATTCTTATTTTTAACTAAAAGAATTGATAGATTTAATAACTGTATTCCTGAAGACTGGAATGATGGCTATGATAATGTAGTGGTATGTTGTACTATTGAAAATCAAAAAAATGCAGATTATAAATTATCGATATTTAAAGAACTACAAATAAAACATAAATGTATTACAGCTCAACCATTAATTGAAAAAATAAATATTGAAAAATATCTTGATTATATAGAATTTGTTGTAGTTGGTGGAAAATCTGATTTTAATGCTATATCATTTAATTATGATTGGGCTTTAAGCATTAGAGAACAATGTGTAAGAAAAAATGTGAATTTTGAGTTTAGGCAATGTGGAACTTATACTATAAAAGATGGAAAGCAATATAAAATTCAAACAAAAGATTTGCGTAAACAAGTAAAATTAGCTAATATAAATTTTAAAGCAAATAGTTAAACAAATAGTAATTTGTTGAAATGGAGGATTGATTAT
>HF991950.1 GCA_000433135.1 Clostridium sp. CAG:921 | reverse complement strand
ACTTGAAGGGTCGTATAATTGGTAGAGAGGGAAGAAATATAAAGACAATTGAAACTCTGACTGGAATTGATTTAATAATTGATGACACACCAGATGTGATTGTTCTTTCAAGTTTTGATCCTATTAGAAGAGAAGTGGCAAGAATTGCACTTGAAAGACTTATTGCAGATGGTAGAATACATCCAGGAAAAATCGAAGAGATGATTGAAAAAGCAAAAGTTGAAGTTGAAAATACTATAAAAGAAGAAGGAGAAAGAGCTTTATATGAAACTGGTGTAATTAATGTTCATCCTGATTTGATAAAATTGTTAGGAAAATTAAGGTTTAGGACGAGTTATGGTCAAAATGTATTGAATCATTCTATTGAAGTTGCAAATATAGCAGGTACTTTAGCTGTTGAACTTGGTTTAGATCCAACTATTGCTAAACGAGCAGGGCTTTTTCACGATATTGGAAAATCTTTTGACCATGATGTTGAAGGAACACACGTAGAACTTGGAGTTGAACTTTTAAGAAAATATAAAGAAAAAGATGAAGTTATATGGGGAATGGAAGCACATCATGGAGATACTGATCCGAAGACGATAGAAGCTATACTTGTACAAATTGGTGATATAGTATCTGCTTCTAGACCTGGGGCTAGAAGAGAGACTGTAAGTACTTATATAAAGCGTCTTCAAAAATTAGAAGAAATATGTAATTCGTACAAGGGTGTTGAAAAATCATATGCGATCCAAGCAGGTCGTGAAGTAAGAATTATTGTTAAACCAGATCAAGTTGATGATGCAGCAATTGTATTGATGGCAAGGAATGTTGCAAAGCAAATTGAAAATGAAATGGTTTATCCAGGTCAGATAAAGGTTAATGTTATTCGTGAAAGTAGAGCTATCGAACTTGCAAAATAATCTTTATATTAAAGCTTTGGTGTAAAATCCAAAGCTTTTTTTTGGATTTATGACGTATATGTATAAATTTGCTATAACTAGAAATAATATAATATTAAGCAAGCATTTGACAATCTAAAAAATTTGAGTTATAATCAATCATTGTAAAAGGGGAGAATTGTAATTGAAAGTTTTAATTGTTGGGGATGTTGTTGGCAAGTCTGGTTTGAAAAAATTAGGAGAAATTGTACCTGAGTATATAATAAATAATAATATAGATTTTTGCATTGTAAATGGTGAAAATTCAGCTAATGGAAAAGGATTAAGAAATAAAGAATACGAAGAAATTTTAAATTATGGCGCAAATTGTATAACTATGGGAAATCATTTATATTACAGAAAAGAAATGGCCACAGAGTACAAAAATTTACCTCATTTAATAATTCCTGCAAATGTTACTAATATTGATGGAAATAGATATTATATTGAAGAAAAAAATGGAATTAAATATGGAGTGATAAATTTAATTGGAAGGGCTGAGATGGGACCTTTGTTTGAAAATAACACTAAAAATCCATTTCATGTAGCCGATGAAATAATATCTAAATTAAATGAAGTTGGGGTCGACTATATATTTGTAGATTTTCATGCTGAAGCATCTGCGGAAAAAATAGCAATGGGATATTATTTAAATGGCAGAGTAAGTTGCGTTTTTGGAACACATACACATGTACAAACTGCCGATGAAATAATTTTTGAAAGTGGAACCGCATATATAACAGATATAGGAATGACTGGTCCAAAAGATAGTGTAATTGGTTTAAAAAAGGAAGTAGCATTAGAAAGATTTGTAGAAGAAAAGTATGCAAAGTATTTGTGCTCAGAAAATGATGGAATATTAAATGGAATTGAAATTGAGTTTGATGATAGTAAAAAAGTGGCAATTTGCATAAGAAGAGTACAAGTGGATTAAAGAGTAACTAAAACACATTTATCTAATATTATAATATTAGGTGAAGATTATGAAGAATTTTTTCGTAGATTTAGTTCAAATTGCAAAAACAATAAATAAGAAAGATCCAGCAGCACATAGTTTAATTTCTGTTGTGTTACTTTATCCTGGTTTTCACGTCTTATTTTTTTATAAGATAGCACATTTTTTATACAATAAACATTTGTTTTTTATATCAAGACTTATATCACAATTGGCAAGATTTCTGACTGGTATAGAAATACATCCAGGTGCCGTTATTGGAAAAAGGCTTTTCATTGATCATGGTATGGGAATAGTTATAGGAGAAACGACCATAATAGGTGATGATTGTACTATTTACCACGGGGTTACACTTGGTGGAACTGGAAAAGAAAAAATAAAAAGGCACCCAACTATTGGTAATAATGTTATGATTGGATGTGGAAGTAAAGTGCTTGGAAATATAGTTATAGGTAATAATGTAAAAATTGGTGCAAATTCAGTTGTTTTAAAAGATGTAGAAGAAAATACTACTATTGTAGGTTATGAAGCAAGAAAAGTATGATTTTTAGCTTTACTTTTTGATAAATATATGTTAGAATGTGTGTTAGAAAGGTGGTTATTTATATGAAAAATAAAAGTATTATAATTGTTTGTGTAGCTATAGTTGCTATTTTAGCAGCGCTTGGCGTAATATTTTTGGTAAATAACAATTCTAATTCTTCACTTGATTCATTATCATTAAACAAAGTTATGGATAAAGTGTATGATGGAATTGATAAAAATGATTTACCTGAACTTGAAAAAGTAGAGGTAAATAGTGACAATGTTCAGTATTTCTTAGGTACTAGTGATATATCATTTAAAGAAGCTTTGGCTTGTGAGCCAATGATAAGTTCAATTGCACATAGTGTAGTTTTAGTAAGAGCTAATGATGGAGAAAATGTTGAACAATTAAAGGAAAAGATTAAATCTAATGTTAATCCAAGAAAATGGATATGTGTTGAAGTAGCTGAAGAAAATGTTCGCGTAGAAAGTAAGGGAAATTTAATTTTACTTGTTATGGTAGATGATTATGCTGATAAAATGGTAGAAAACTTCAAAAAGATTTAATTTGTAAAGGTCTTCAATTAAAGCGAAGACCTTTTTTTAGTGGAGGAAATATTATTATGGTTTTTTCGAGTATAACATTTTTATACTATTTTTTACCAATATTAATCCTGGTTTACTATATAGTACCATCTAAGTTAAGAAATATTACTATATTGATATTTAGTTTAGCATTTTATTTTTATGGTGAACCAAAATATGTATTATTGTTAGTTGCTTCATTTACACTTAACTATTTATTTGCTAAAATGATTTATAAAAATAAATCAAAAACATATTTAATGATAGGTGTGATAATTAACATATTAATATTAGTATATTTCAAGTATACCAATTTTTTAATATTTAATGTAAATCAAATATTTAAGTTAAGCATTAATTTTTTAGATATCGTAATGCCGATAGGAATAAGTTTTTTTACATTTCAAGAAGTTAGTTATTTAATAGATGTATATAAAGAAAGGGTAACTCCAAGTAGTAGTTTATTAAACTATGCTACGTATGTTTGTTTATTTCCACAATTAGTAGCGGGTCCAATTGTAAGATATTCACAAATTAATGAACAATTAAAAAGTAGGGAACATAGTTTTAATAATTTTTCCGTTGGAGTAACAAGGTTTGTATTAGGTCTTTCAAAAAAAGTTATACTTGCAAATTTGCTTGGTACGATGTATGATGAATTATCAACTATTACACAGTATACTGTTTTATTATTTTGGCTAAAAGCTATAGGATATACTTTACA
>HF991949.1:2180-7828 GCA_000433135.1 Clostridium sp. CAG:921 | reverse complement strand
TAGTTTTTTACAAAACTAACTCTGGGGGAAGTATACGTGTATTTTATTATCTTCTATTTTTGAATCAAATCCATTTTCTTTTTCCCAATTATTATGCATCTCTAGGAATTCATTTGCTTGCTGCGAATTATATTGGTCATAAAGCAATACTTCTTTTTTATCATTTATATATATTGGTGTCATGACTATTTCACTTATTTTATTTCCACTTGAAATTAGTACATTAAATATGAATCCTTCTTTTCCAACATATAGAGAAGTATCACTGATAAAATATCCTGTAGAGAATATAATTGGTTTTCCCTTATAGCTTTCAAGTGGATAAACCCCAACAGCATGTGAACCAATCACTAAATCTGCCCCTGCATCAATTGCTACTTTTGATATCTGTCGCATCTGGTCAGTCACACCATATTCATATTCACGTCCCCAATGTATATCTGCTATAACAATATCTGCTGACTTTTTTGCCTCTTTAATATTTTTAATTAAATTATCATTTGAATAAACACTCACTGAAAGTTTTGTATAATTCTTTTTTGTACCAATAAAAACATTATTTGTAGATACAATTGCAACTTTTTTATTACCTTTTTCAAAATACACAGGCATATCTTCACGACCTGCAACAAAGATATCATTATCTTCTAATGTATTTACAGTATTATTAAATATATCTTTGTCATAATCAGCAATATGATCAGACGCAATTGACACACAATCAAGTCCCAATGCTTTTAATCCATCTATTACATTCTTAGTCACAAGATACTTAGATTTAGCATTTTCAATTTTCTCTAGATTTGTTATGTTAGTAGAAAAATTAGCATAAGTAAAATCAGCATTTTTAGTAATATTATAAACGTTTTTAAAAGGGGCTGTATATAAATAATTATTATTTTTAGTAACAATTCCACCCATCATGATCTCGCCTAGTAAAGAAATGTCAATCGTACTTTCTAGTTCTGTATCATCTGTAATAATATCTTTTAGCTTATCAACTTGATCAGAAGTTTCCAAATTTTCTGCAACATTAGAATTCTCTTCTGCCATATTGTCATTTTTCACATCAACATCAGCTTTATAGACAATCGTTGAATTTTTTACTTTTCTAGATAGCAACGCTGCTCCAACAACACTACTAATTACAAACATCACTGCAACTATAGCAAGCGTAATTACAGCATTTTTTAGTGACAAATACGCCCTAATATCATGTCTTCTTCTATTGAATCTAATTCTACTTCTAACAGACATCCCCATATATTGCGATCTCCTCTTACTTTAACTTTAATATAATTTTTAGTATATCCATACCACTCATTTTCACTACCAGATTCAAACAAGACTTCAGCTTTTTTTCCAATATATGATTCTAAGTATTGATGTTTAAGCTTCTTTGCTAATTCTATTACATTTTCACTACGTTTTGTAGCCGTTTTGCCATCTATCTGGTTTTCCATTTTTGCTGCCCTTGTCCATTTTCTCTTTGAATATTTAAACGTATGAACTTCATAAAATTGCACCCTATTTATTCCATCAATGGTATTTTTAAATTCTTCTTCTGTCTCACCTGGGAACCCAACAATTATATCACAAGTAAAGGCAACATCTTCAATTTTCTCTCTTATCTTATCTACAATGTTAAATATATCCTCACGTGTATATTTTCTATTCATTCTCTTTAACACATTATTATCCAAACTTTGAACAGATATATGAAAGTGTGGGCATAAATTTTTTATCTTAGAAAGTCTATCTATATTCTCGTCAGTGAGTATGCGAGGTTCTAATGAACCCAGTCTTATACGTTTTAAGCCTGGCACCAAACTCACTTTTTCTATAACATCAATAAGACTAATATTTTCAACCAAGTCATGTCCATAAGATGCTATTTCTATTCCAACTAAAACAATCTCACCAACACCAGAGTTAACTAAGTCACTGACCTCACTCAAGATAGAATCTAAATTTCTACTTCTAACTCTTCCCCTTACATAAGGAATTATACAATATGAGCAAAAATTATTACAACCATCTTCTATTTTTACACTTTCTCTAACATTTATTCCTTTGTTCAAATTATCTTTTTGCACATACGAAATCGTCTTTGATATATCGGCTACTTTGTATACGACTTTTTCTACTTTTTCTCCATTTTCTATATATCTTTCTACTATATCTACAATCTGCTTTTTTTCTTCATTTCCAATCACTATATCCACATTTTTTAATTTATCAGACTTTGTCAGCTCTTGAGCATAACATCCTGCCAAAACAACTATTCCATCTTTTCTTTTGGCTTTACTTGCCATTTGACGTGATTTACGGCTTGAAAGATTAGTTACAGAACAAGAATTGATTACATATATATCTGCAATATCATCAAAGTCTACTACACTATAACCTCGATCTTCAAAATTTTTCATCATCAAATCAGTCTCATATTGATTTACTTTACAACCAAGTGTATAAAAAGCAACTTTCATTTTATCACCTTACCATCTATATTCGTCTATTTTACTACAAAAGCCCTACTTTTGCAATATCTACACCTGAATTTGTAATTTGTTGTAAAATAAAATGTTACTATTTGCAACCGATTTTAATAAAAAATCTGGTTATTGCTAAGATTTCAATAATAATTGATAAAATCAATTATTATTGAAACTAACTCATAAACATGCTATCTTTATTTTTATTAAAAGTATTCAAAATTTCATTAAATTATTGTTATTACAATTTTTTTATAAGCAATAAATAGTAAATAAAATTAAACTTAACAGTACTACTTATCTATATATTCAAATCTATACTTTTGATTAAATGGATTTTCTCTTCCTGCTGGTACTTCAGATAAGAATTCCGCTTTTTGACGTATCCATATTTGTCCATAAGGAAATTCGTCTTCATATAAAGCCTTATAAACCACATAATCTTTTAAGTTATCCGCACTTTTTGCTACTCCAATTACTTCATAACTTTTACCTTTAAAATGTCTATACTTTCCTAATTTTAATTCATTATCCATACATTTACTCCTTAAACAAACTTATATATCACAATTGCCTTTTTTCCACTTCTAGTATTTCTTAATTCTTCACCGATTTTTATTTTTCCAAGTTTTCTTATTGAAACTATATCATTTTCAACTAAATTATAACTTGGCGTAATAATATTTTTATCATTTACATACAAATCACCAGACACAATTTTTTCCTTTGCAATGCTGCGACTAATTCCAAACGTCTCTGATATTATTCCATCTACTCTGTTAGAAGCAACAATACATTCAATCCTTGCCAGCTTAAAAGATATATTTTGTATTTCTTTATCATTTAATTCATATTCAACAATATTTACCTCTTGTCTTCCAACTCTAAATAAATTATTTTTTATGTACTCTGATATAGACTTGAGGCAAAATACATATGCAAAACTTTCATAAGCTACTATATCACCGATCATATCATTTTTTATTCCAAGTGAATAAAGGCTTCCCATATAATCTTTATGCAATAATTTATTTTTTACATTTGTTTTAATTTTAAGAACTGCAATATATTCATTTATAAAAGTATCTACATCACATATATACTCTGGAATAAAAAATATAACTTTCCTACTACAAAACTCATTTAATGGAAAAATGTAATAGCTAATTTTTAATTCATCAAGAACCTTTGTTGCAAAAGACAGTTCACTCATATTTAAAAAATTAGTAAACCTAATTTTATTATCAATTTCATATTTAGCAACTTTCTCTAATAAGTTGGAAATAAATATTTTTTCCTCTTTATTAGTACATCTTTCTAATATCGTATTTTTTTCATTTTTAGTTACCATATTTTAAACCTTAACATCCTTATTTAGCTTTATCAAATTTTCTTCATACTCCTTTAGTATTTCTAACTGCTCTTTAACATTTTTCGAACAATTTATTAAATCCTTTATTGCACTTGCTCTATTTAATCCTTTTATATACCATGCAATATGTTTTCTAAGCTTTAAATTAGCAACCTTTTCATCCTCATAATCTAGCTGATACTTAATATGTCTATAAATAACACTAAATCTTTCACTAATTGTCGGAATATAATCATCTCCCTCGAGTATACTTTTAAATATCCATGGATTTCCCTGCGCCCCTCTAGCCACCATTATTCCATCACATTTGGTATACTCAAACATTTTATTTGCACTTTTATTATCAACAATATCTCCATTACCTATTACTGGAATTTTTACAGATTCTTTTACTTTTTTTATTATTTCAAGATCAGCACTACCAGAGTAATATTCTTCTCTCGTTCTTCCATGTATAGTAATTTGTGCTACACCATTTTGCTCACAAATTTTTGCAACTTCAACGGCAGTTATATGATTTTCATCAAACCCCTTTCTGGTTTTTACAGTAATTGGCTTTAATGAAACTTTGACAGCTTCTTTTACTATTTTCTCAACGTTATTCAAATCAAGTAACAGTCCTGCTCCATCGCCATTTTTTACAAGTTTGGGAGCTGGACAGCCCATATTTATATCAATTATATCAATATTGTCATTTTCATTTAGCTTATAAACAGTATTGGCAATGACATCTTTATTACTTCCAAATATTTGTACAACAGATGGACGTTCATCTTCATCAACTTCGAGTAATTTTTCTGTTTTAGTACTATTAAATTCCATAGCCTTACTACTAGCCATTTCAGTGTATGTAAGACTCGGACCAAATCCCCTACATATTTTTCTAAATGGAATGTCCGTCACACCAGCCATTGGTGCTAAATATACGTTATTTTTTAGTTTTATATCTTTTATATTTAAATTTTTTATATAACTCAATTTATTTCCCTCTACATTCCGTAATATATCTTTGACTTATATGTATATCCTTTTAAATAATAAATATTTTGTGTAGAATCAGTAACTAAGAAGACATCCGAATTGCTTACATCTCCTCTACCAATCGAAATTGTAGAATCATTTATTTTATTCATATCAATTACATAAAAGTTTTCATTTAAATCATCATTTTTTGATATTTCATTTCTTAATGTATCAGGCATAGTACTAGTAGCAACTATTTCGTTTTTTACAGGCAATACATCGTTTTTTACTGAATAATCATTTACCATATCTTTTATTCTTGACATTTCAGATTTAAAATCTTCATAATTTGCTGTTTTTATTGCATTAGTTCCAACTATGGTCGCACTTCCAATAAGTATTGACATAATAACTAGTGCAACTAAAAGCACAGATGTTGTTATACCGTTTTTTAAATTTTTATTCACTTTTTACCTCCAATCTAAGAAATTTTCTGAAATACAGCTTCTCTAAAATATTTTTCATAATCATTGAAAAACTTAATTGCAATACTATCAATTTTCTCAGTATTTTTTCTTTTATTATCAACTTTTACTACTTTATTATATAAACTATTTTTTATATTCTTACTTGCATTATTCAAAAATAATGAATTGCTCTTTCCAACTACAAATAATTTTTGATTTGTTGAGCTTAAAATATCAGCTCTAAAAGTATTTTTGAAATTTTTAAAATATTCATACATAACTAAGTTCCAAGAAACTATATGTGATTTTTTCATAAGAATAGCCGTTTGATATAACTTTTTTCTTTTTTCT
>HF991949.1:958-2140 GCA_000433135.1 Clostridium sp. CAG:921 | reverse complement strand
CAGGTAACATTGACGTTGCTAAGCAACTTACATATATATTTTTTGGTATCCAACAACTAAGCTTACTAAATACAAAAAATAGCTTTTCTAAAAAATTAATAGAAAATCTTATTGAAACCATATCAAAAAAAATCTTTTCAACCCTATTTGGCTTCAAATATGAAAAATACGCTGCAACTATTGCTCCAAAAGAATATGCAACTATATTTACTTTTTCAATTTTTTGCTCATTTAATATCTCAGTTATATCTCTTGATATTTCAAGATAATTGAATTTAAGTGGATATCTCATTGATTTTCTATGTCCGAGGTAAATCAACAAAAATCAAATTATAATATTTTGAATATTCATCAATTTTTTCTCTAAAACAATCATTATTTTCATATATTGAATGAAAAAACATAATCCACTTATCTTTACAATTGTCGATCACTTCATAATACAACATATCAATTATATC
Organism: Clostridium sp. CAG:921; assembly: GCA_000433135.1. Lineage (GTDB taxonomy): Bacteria > Bacillota > Clostridia > TANB77 > CAG-465 > CAG-465. The sequence continues at coordinate 1,679 of HF991949.1, read as the reverse complement.
TCCCTCATAATTATTATACCATACACATATCATTTTGTAAACTAATTTTAGAACATTCGTTCTATTTAAATAATTTATCTATACATTGTGCTAAATTATCTAACAAAGCATACTTTATTGTTTTTTCCTTTGGTGGTCTATTTTTCTTTATTATATCAGACAACTTTTTCAAATTTTTCCCATCAATGTCTAAAAGTTTTTTATTTTCAGAATATCTTACTTGCAACATATTAATTATGTTATAAATATCATAATTTGGTGTTAAAGTCAGTTTTTCATATAAATTATCCATATCATACTTTGAAAATATAGGAAGATTTTTATACTCTCCAACAATTTGCTTGTAAAATTCAGAAATCTCATTTGGCAATAGTTTAAACAAATCATTTGCCTTTTTATACGCAAGTTCTTGTAAGGCTTTATTTTTTATATCGTAATATTGATTTTTTATCTCTTGAATATCCTTATCTTCAGTATCATATGCAATATTACTTTCACTACTATCATCAGACTCACTTTCTAATTGTTCAACATTTTGTGATGCTGATAATTGCATTCCAAGTATAAAATTAGGCTTCAATTCTTGAATAGAAAAGTCAACTAGTCCAATAGAAATCAAATACTTAAATATAATGAATAGTTTTAAATATTCGTTAAATTCAACATTTCCAGTTCTGACTTCCTCTAAAACTTGTTTCCAAAGTAAGTCAAATTCAAAATC
>HF991949.1:0-906 GCA_000433135.1 Clostridium sp. CAG:921 | reverse complement strand
GTAATTTTGGATATTTTCTATCCACTTTACTATCTTTTTGTGTACAAATAGAATTTACCTCTTCCATATTTTCTTTAAAAATCTTTTCATCAAAAAATCTTGTCCTTATATATACTTCAATGAATTTAAAAAACTTGTATTTACTAAAGTTATTTAAAAAATATCTATTATCAAATTCTCTTAAATAAAACTGACTATTATCATTTAAAATCTTTGAAGTAAAAATAACAGAATTATATTCATCATTATTTTTTATAGATTTTAGTTTTTCCTTGCTTATGTTTCCAGCCTTAATTTCAAATGAAGTTGCAATTGTAAATGTAAGCATAGTCTTTAGTGCCTCTTTACTTGTATTTGGATAATTTCTCATCACTTCGTTAAAAATCTTTTCAAAATCATTTAGTGCATGTTTTAATATTCTTAAATTTCTAGTATTTGATTGTTTAAATGTTGCAATTATATTAAATGTATTTCTTTTGAAAAAATCTGAAAGTTCTTCATTATATGAGTATTTCATAATCATTCCACTAAGAATATACGAATACTCAGGTACATATTCAAATGTTTCTCCAATTAATTTTTCTTTTATTCTTTCATACGCATTTGCCTTATCAAAAATATCAGATATTTTATCTTCAAGTAAGTTTGCCAAAGGCTTTTCTAGATTTTTTGTTGCATCTGCTTCAGAAGATCTAAAAAGTTGCTGTTTCTTTTCTTTTGGAGCGATCATTCCTTCTTTATCTAGTATATATGCAGCGATCATAGTTTTAAATTCAACATTATTATTTTTGAACTTTGTTGCTAATTCTTTTTCATTGCATATAAGTATTGTCTTAATTCCGTCATGTTCAACAAAATTATTAATATACCCAAGTATATCAATTACATCCACATTTGCTCTTTCTA
>HF991948.1:21491-25166 GCA_000433135.1 Clostridium sp. CAG:921 | reverse complement strand
ATGATAGAAAGAAAAAATAGTGTACAAGTCATTAATTTTATTTTTGAGACAATTTTTTGTATTATTGTTGGAATTTTAGTTTCTTTTGCTTTAAGCATAACTAAAATCAATTTAAAAATTTCATTTATATCATATATTTTTAAGAAGCCATTACTAATTATAGCAATTGTATTTTTATTTATGTTTCTAGATGAACATACTGCTTTTCGGAAAAATAAATTGTACTCACACTTTAAATTTGGTATAGTTTTAATTTTAAGTAGTATAAAGTTTAATAGCTTCTTTTATATTTACTCAAAACATGGAATTAAGGCTCTAATCTTACTAATCATTTTTTTGATATTTAATTTGTGCATATTTTTGATATTTGATAATTATAAGCAATTAATGAGATTTTCTATAATTATGCGCTTAATATTTGCAATTTTAACATTCATGTATCTTTTATTTACCAACATTGAAATTAATTGGAACTTTATAAGTGCTCTTATATTCCTTATTGGATATTTGTTTTTTGTATCAAACACTATCACAATTAAATATACTAAACTTTGCTCTTTGAATACAACGTCCGATATATTCCTTTGCATGCTAATGTTTAATTGGTAAAGTAATTATTAAAACAAATAGGATAAATCTAAACAATTTTTTAGTTTTATCCTATTTTGTTATGTATTGTATAAAAAACAATTGAAAATTAAAGAGTTATATGCTAACATATACGTGAGGTGTATATGTTGAATAAAAAAATAAATAGCGTAGTGCTTATTTCAGTATTAATGATAATAATTAATTTTTGTGGAACAATTTACATGTTATTTTCAAAAGCAGATGTATTTGCTATACTTATGAAAATAATCTATATCTTATTATTTTTACTTTACTTATTTTCACTTGCAAAGTTTCCCAAAAAGTCATGCATAATATCCACAGTTTCCACAGCAGTAATATGTATTTATTCATCTACTCATTATGATTTTTTAACTTTAGTTTTAACTATTATATTTGAAATATATGCTGTTAAGTACGTACAAAACTTGAATCTAAAAAAAGCAAACCATAAACATTAAAAGTTTAATGGCTTGTTTTTTTAGATATATAGAATATGAGGAAAATCTATTATTTATTATTTTTTCTTTTTAGTACTTGTCTTCTTTGTTGTATTCTTAGTAGTAGTTTTTTTGCCTATCTTTTTAGTAGATACTTTTGAAGTAGACTTTTTTACATTTTTCTTTTCTACAGTAACATCAGCTTGAAAGTTTCCATCTTTTTTAGGCTTATTCCAAGATATAAAATCACACTTACTATCTTCTGTATTAGTATTATTCTCGCAAACATAAAAATTCCTTCTATTTTTCGTCTTTTTTATAAGTACCTTTCCACCACATTTTGGACATGGCACATCACATTCATTTACTATAGGCTTTGCATTTTTACATTCTGGATAACCTGGACAAGCTAAAAACTTACCAAAACGTCCTTGTTTTATAACCATATTTCTACCACAAAGCTCACACTTTATATCTGTTTCTTCCTCAGGTACTTTTACTCTTTCAATCTTATCTTCAACTGATTCTAAGTTTTTAATAAATGGTTTATAAAATTCGTCTAACATCTGTACATAATTCTCTTTATTTTCAGCTACCATATCTAGTTTATTTTCCATATCTGCGGTAAACTTAACATCAACTATATCTTTAAAGTTATTTTCCATCATTTCATTTACAATTTCACCAAGTTTAGTTGGTACTAAAAACTTCTTTTCTCTTTCAATATAAAATCTATCTTCTATTGTAGAAATAGTAGGAGCATATGTACTAGGTCTACCTATTCCCTTTTCTTCCATGACTTTTACTAAAGTAGCCTCTGTATACCTTGATGGTGGTTCTGTAAACTTCTGCTCTTTTATTATATCTTTTTGTAAAAGTACATCACCAATTTTAAATTCTGGCAATATATTTTCATCATCTTCATTACTTACTTCATCTTTTCCTTCAATGTACAACTTCATAAATCCATCAAATTTTATAACGCTACCATTTAACGTAAATATATAATCTTCTACATTTATAGTAATTTTTGTTGTATCATATACTGCAACAGACATTTGTGAAGCAAGAAATCTATTTAGTATTAATGTATATAATTTTTGTTCATCTGCCAAAAAAGATGATGTATCTGCATCAAGTTTACTTGGCCTTATAGCCTCATGTGCATCTTGTGCCGTTTGCTTTGCTTTAAATTCTCTATTTAAATAATACTTTGCTCCATAATTTGAAACTATATATGATTTTGCCATTTTCTTAGCATCATCAGAAAGTCTAGTAGAATCTGTTCTCATATAAGTAATAAAGCCAGCTTCATATAATTTTTGAGCAACCATCATTGTCTTTTTTACTGTAAATCCAAGTTTTCTAGAAGCTTCTTGTTGCATAGAAGAAGTGGTAAATGGTGGTGGTGGATTCTTCTTTCTTTCAGATTTTTTTACATCTGTAACTGTATATTTTTTTCCATCTATCCTTGCTATTATTTTATCTACCTGTTCTTCACTTTTTAATTCAATTTTACCATCTACATTTCCATAAAATTTTGCCAATACTGTATCTTTTCCATTGCTAAGCTTAGCTGTAAGTAACCAATACTCCTCACTTACGAACCCTCTTATTTGTTTTTCTCTATCCATTATTATTTTTAAAGCAACAGACTGCACACGTCCAGCACTAAGTCCCTTTTTAATTTTTTTCCATAAAAGCGGTGACAGCTTATAACCTACTATTCTATCTAAAATTCTTCGTGCTTGTTGTGCATCTACTAAATTTATATCTACTGTTCTTGGATCTTTTACTGCAGCTTTTACAGCATTTTCTGTTATCTCATTAAATGTAATTCTACATTTCTCATCATCTGGTATATTAAGCACATTCTTTAAATGCCATGCTATTGCTTCACCCTCACGATCGGGGTCGGTTGCAAGATACACTTTTTTCTTATCACTTGCCTCTTTTTTTATTTCCTTTACAAGACTAGCCTTTCCCTTCATTGTCTTATATTCTGGTTTGAAATTATTTTCTATATCCACGCCTAATTTACTAGCTGGTAAATCGATTATATGACCTTGTGAAGCAATAACTTCAAAATCACTTCCAAGATACTTCTTTATTGTCTTAGCCTTTGATGGAGACTCCACAATCACTAATTTATTTGGCACTTTACCTCTTCCTTTCACTTCAAGTTAGTATTATACCATAATAATTTTATCATAGTCAATCTTTATACATAATATTTAATAAATTTGTAAGACACCTTGTTGAAAGTTTTACTTCTTCTATAGTATTTCCAGTTGCCCCAAACTCTATAAGCATTGAATATTTGTTTAAATCTTGATTATAAACAGAATTTCTTATCATCATTGGCTTAAAAAGTCCTGGATAAATTTTATCAGCTAAAAGTTGAATCTGTATTGCAAGAGCAATATTATCTTGCCAATTTGGATTTTTAACAGAATTAGAACCTACTCCCATGACAAACATCAACTGTGCTACTTCAATTCCATTTACATTTGCTACAGGCCTATATGCCAAATTAGCCGTTGCATCTCTATGAACATCTATTACTATTCCCGCCCCTTGCATTTGTGATAGTGCCTCTTGAACAGTAACACGTGATTTTGCATAA
>HF991948.1:17316-21415 GCA_000433135.1 Clostridium sp. CAG:921 | reverse complement strand
GCTTTTTCTTTCAAATTACTATTTAATTCCTTTGCAATTGCAAGCATATTATATTCAGCATCTAAACTTCTCATTATTCCACCACTATACTCAAATTGATATTTTTCACTATTCGAATATGATTCAGATGTATGAGTATTATATAACAAAATCTTATCAGATGCTTTTGTCAAAGTTATATTTTTTTCAAGTAATTCTTCAAAATTTATATTTCTTGTGCTAGAATAATTTAAAATCTTCATTGTTCCAAGATTTATTCTTTGCAACGTTTTTGTTTCTTCCGTTACAACTGCACTTGGCTTTTTTTCACTACTCATGAAAACCGCCTTATTTTCTAAAATTGCATTTTTATCAATTAATTCTATCTCGTCTATGTTCTCATTTTTCGGTTCTTCTTTCTCTTCCTTAGCAACTTCATTTTTTTCAGTATTTATAATATAATTTGAATCATTATATATTCCATATAATTTTGCAATATTACTTGGAGAAATATCTATGTCATCTTCATGTACATTACTTGCAAATTTTAGAACTAAATTATTAACACTACTCACATTATTAAGAAGAACTACAAAAAGTAACATGATTATCATACTAAAAATAGACAACTTAATAAATGAAAACTTAATTTTATTATTATCAATAAAAAAATTGTTACCACTTCTTTTATGCTTTTGGTAAATACTTTCTATATTATAACTAGATTCCTTATTAAATATATGTTTTTCTTTATTTTCATTCAAATTAAAATTATTATTCTTATCAAATTTTTTTAAATTATTTTTGGCTACACATAATAGTCCAAAAAAGCTCTTGTCCTTATCGCATTTATACTTTTTTATATTAACTTTTCCAAAATTTCTAATACTTGCATTATTACTACTAACACCTTTTATCCTATTTGTTCTTTTTAAAATTCTATTTTCATCTATCATAGTACTTGTATATTTAGATATATTATTTAAAATATCTTGCCTTTTTAGTTTATTTTTTTTATTAAAAGAAGCAAACATAATTTTCATATTTTGTCCTCCACTCTTTTGTTTAATTTTATTATTCAAGTAGAGAATATATTACCTTGTTATTCTTTTATTTGAAAAAATTACCTTTTTCTACAAATATATTATTTAAATATTACTTTATACATTATTATACATAAAAAGACAAAAAATCCTCAGAACTATATAAAATTCTAAGGACCATACAGCAAAAAATCTAACACTTAATCAAGTAAGTTATTCATTTCTTGACTATATTTATCAAGGAGTCTTACAGTTTTCTCCTTTAAATCTATTACTTCTTTTTTTAAATCCAAAAGCTTCTCTTTTTCCATTTCAATCAAGCTCTCAATTCTTTCTTTTTCCTGTATTGCTTCTTGTCTTGCTGTTTCTACAATTTTCTTTGCCTGATCTTCTGCAGTTATAAGCGCATTAGCTACTTTTTCCTGTTTTTGAACATAATCTACTTCATATCTTTCAAGTTTTTTCTTTAAAATAGTAAGTTCATTTGCTACACGATTAGCATCAGAATGTTCTGCTTGTAATCTACTTTCGTACTCAGCTTTTAATGACTTTATATAATCTTCAACTTCTGATTTGGAATACCCAAACATTTCGTTGCTAAATTTCTTATCGTTCTCCATTTCATACTACCTCCATTACACCATTTGCCTTATTATATCAAAATTAGATTTAGTTTTCAATACATATACTAAAATTTAACTAAATAAAGGCTATCACAAAACGCAGTAAATTATCTACTTTTGTAATAGTCTAAAATCTAATTTATTATTCCTCTTTTCTTTTTTTCATTATCTTTATTTATATACAGGTTTTCATCTGCTAGTTTTTTAGCTTTTTCTGTATTTAAAGTTTCTTTCGGTGACTTATCGTATTTAAAGACACAATAGGATACATATGGCAAAATAGTATATTCTTTCCTCATTTTAGAAATTTTTTTTAAAACTTAGCACTAAGCAATTTAACATCAGCATTATTTGGTATAATTACAGCAAGCCCATCTCCTCCAATTCTATAGCAGTTCCCGTATTTAAAGTATACATTTATAATAGCATTAAAAACAGCTTTTAACACATTATCTCCTTCACTATGTCCATATTTTATCCTCCTATCAAAATTAATAAAAAAACGTGTAATTACCCTCCTTTACTATTTTATTATAATTAATAAATTATAATTTTAAATTTTTTTGAAAATTATAACATAGTATTTAAATATAATTAAGTTTTATGTATTGTAATTTACTTATTGTGCAATCAATTCACAACAAAATCTAAAAAATATTTTATATTTAAAAGTATTTTTTTATATTTTTTATATTTTGTGCAAATAATATTTACAGGTGATGAAAAAAATGAATTCTGATATTAACATGACAAATAAAGAATACTCTGATTTCGTTGACACAAAAGCCAAAAAAAGTAAACTCTTTACAAATATGTTTATGGCATTTTTAGTTGGCGGAATAATATGCATAATTGGTCAAATAATAACCAATGTAGCTCTGTATTATGGAGTTGAAAAAAAACAAGCAGCAATTATATGCACAATTTCATTAATTTTCCTCGGAGCATTTCTTACCGTATTAAAAGTATATGAAAAACTCGGAAAAGTAGCAGGTGCTGGCTCTGTAATTCCAATAACCGGATTTTCAAACTCAATAGTATCCCCCGCAATTGAATATAAAACGGAAGGATATATTCTTGGAATTGGCGCAAACATGTTTAAAGTAGCAGGTCCAGTACTAGTTTATGGTATTACAACATCTGGAATAATAGGTCTTATTTATTGGATTATAGAATTTTTAAAGTAGGTGAATGTATGAAAATAGGAAATCAAAGTATAAAATTAGAAAATACCCCAAAACTTCTTAATACATCTAGTATTGTAGGTCCAAAAGAAATGGATGGACCTATTGCAAAATATTTTGATATGAGTACTGATGATATTTTTTTGGGTGAAAAAAGTTTTGAAAAAGCAGAAAGTAAATTGATGAAAACTTGTATTGAAAATTTACTTTCAAAAGTAGCATGCAGTACTCAAGACATAGATTACATATTTGCAGGAGATTTACTTAATCAATGTATTTCTTCTGGATACTGTATACGTGATTTACAAGTTCCATTTTTTGGACTTTATGGTGCATGTTCAACATTTTGTGAATCCCTAACTTTAGCAAGTTTATTTGTAAATGCAGGATATGCCAAAAAAGCTATTGCCTCTACATCATCGCATTTTTGCAGTGCAGAAAGACAATTTAGAATGCCCTTAGAACACGGAAATCAATTAAGTTCTACGGCACAGTGCACAGTTACTGGAAGTGGTGCTGCATTAATAGTACCAAGTGATATAGAAATTAGCTCACCATATATAACATATGTAACACCACGGAAAAATAATAGACAAGGGAATCAAAGATATGGCAAATATGGGAGCTGCAATGGCACCAGCAGCATTTAGTACAATAGCTACTCATTTAATTGACACCAAAAGGCAAGCAAGCTACTATGATGCAATTATCACAGGTGACTTAGGAACACTAGGCTCAGAAGTTCTAGTTGATTTATTAAAACAAGAGGGAATTGATATATCAAATATCCATCATGATTGTGGTGCTATGATCTATGATTTAAAAAAGCAAGATGTAAGATGCGGTGGAAGTGGCTGTGGATGTATGGCTAGTGTATTTAGTAGCTACTTTTTCGAACAGTTAAAAACTAAAAAAATGAATAAAGTTCTTGTAGTTGCAACAGGTGCATTAATGAGTCCAATTGCAATTCAACAAGGTGAAACTATTCCATCAATTGCTCATGCTGTAGCAATAGAAAACGAGGTGTAACCTATGGAGATGTTAATTGAATACTTAAAAGTTTTTGTAACAGGTGGAATAATTTGTGCAATTGGCCAAATATTAATAGATAAAACTAAATTAACACCTGCCAGAATATTAGTTATGTTTGTAACTCTTGGCGCTATACTAACTGCAATCGGTGTATACGGACCAATAGTCGAATTTGGTAAAGCAGGAGCAACAGTACCTATATGTGGATTTGGATATTCGCTTGCAACTGGAGCCATAG
>HF991948.1:6907-17148 GCA_000433135.1 Clostridium sp. CAG:921 | reverse complement strand
ATTTATTAATTTTTGTGAAATAATAATATTGTACTATTTGTACAAGGAGGTTATCATGAATAGTTTAAACCAAATAGAAATTCAAAACATTAGACACATATGTGGACATAGCTCCAACTTTTGTGAAAAAATTAATTACTTTAAGACCTTAACCAATGATCAAAACGTAATTAATGTCTTAGATAGTTTAAACACAGAGTGCACTAGTTTAAAAAATGAGTTAATAAATTTATTATAGGAGGTATCAAAAATGACTGAAAAAGTTGCAATTAACGATGTTCTATCATGTACAAATTCTATGATAACATTACTTACCTATACAATAGAACAAGCAAACAATAAAAATTTTAGAGATGAGATTGTAAGCGCAAGAAACAAACTAGAAAACTTGCAATGGCAAACTTATCTATTAGCAAAAGAAAAAGGATATTACGTACCAGCAGCACCAGCAGGTGAAGCAGACATAACCCAAGTAAAAAACGCAATATCCAAATAGTTTTGAGTTAGTTTTATAAAAAGTGTTTCATACGTGAAAATTTTCCAAATAAAAACTAAGATTCGCTTCAATAGCCGATCTTAGTTTTTATCGTTAATAATGTTTATTTAAATAATTTTTTTATCTTACTTAAACATTTTTTAAATATATTTGGTTCTTTATATACAACTATGTTAACACTCTTACTTATATTAGGATTTATAGTTTGATTAACTTTTTTTTCATTTTTTACATCAGAACTTACTTTATCACTTACATTTTCATTGTTATTTTTGTGGTTTTTGAACATATCATCTACAAATTCAACTTGAATAGATTCATTTATTGCACTTTCATTGTCTTCATATATCTTTCTTAATTCATTTTTTTCCTTTTCATCTTCACACCAATAATTTAAATTAAGCATGGCAATTATTGCAAGGGCTTCTCTATCCAATTTTTGTTCCTTTATGTCTACATTTGGAGATAAGCCTTTAACATAATTTTTATCTTTTTCATTCTTAAATACCATTCTAACCTTCTCTGGTATTTTATTTTTCTCTTTTTCAGGAAGTAGGTCTATAAATTCATCCACCTCTGAATATGCCTTTCTAGTTTTTTCTGAAATTTCCAATTCATTCACCTCTTATATAAATAATAAATATTAGCAATTAAATGATTTTACTATCTAAATTAAAAATTGCTACCCTCTATATAGATATTTTAGCATATATTCACAAAAATTTTCAACATTTTTCTTACAGTTTTTCAAATATTTTTTTATATGAAAAATATATATTTCAAAATTTTTTTTATAATAGTTTACTAATAAAAAATTAACCAGTTAAAACTTATTATAATTAAGAATAAAAAACAAAAGTAACAGTATCAAGTCACTAGATTACATTTGCCCTTATTTTTTGCTTAAATTTCAATGATTTTTTAAAACTGTCCACTTGTAAGCTACATTATATCATAACTTTTTTGATCTTCTAATTCTACCAGTATAACATCTTTTTTTAGGCACACCACAGGTCTAATTCCAATTGAACTATTATTATCGCATGTTACGCCATACACTTTACCATTTTGATGTACAGCATATAAATTTGCTTCCCCATTTTGATATGGTGAACTTAGCCAATAAACCCAAGCATTTTTCGTAGAACTTATTCTATATAAATTTTCATTGTCTTTTAATCTATTTTCTCCTTCACAACTATCCCACCATGTTTTTCCAGCATCAAAGCTAAGCAAATATCCAACACTATCTACTCTTGAAGTGTACAAATTAATTTTATTTTTATTGTTATATGATTTAAAAAGTAATTCAACTGATGGTGCACCTACTGCATACTCAGCTTTCTCATTTGCAAATTTTTTGTTCCATATCTCATCATTTAATAAATATGAAACTACTGCCATGTTATAAGTATCTTTATTTATACCAGCATCATAATACTTTTGATTTAACCATTTAGTTCTATCTGGCACACCATAAACTCCATTTGATACAATATTAGAAAAATATACAGCACTAATACTATTCCCTTTTTGTGGTTTTATACCATTTTTATTTTCAGGTAAATCTTCAACTTTTACATAGTCGTCTGGTATTAAGAATATATTATTCGCCTCTGCATAAAATATAAGCCAATTATATTCAGATATTCCGTCAACTTTGTAATTTACTTTTCTACCGTAATATCTTTCTGGATATCTTTCTACATTACTAGCCGTAATTTTTGTTTTTGGAACTTCCTCAGAGCCATAAATTCTACTTCCAACTTTTAATACCAATTTTCCGTTTTCATCCACATACCAATCAGTTTTACTACCATAAACAGGCAATTTATATCCAGTATAAAAGGTTGTATCTGTATCAATTCCTTCATCAAAAATAATCTCGCCATACAAATTACCAATATCTGTACTTTTCCATGTAATTTCACCAATGCTATTATACACATTCAAATTATTTAACATTTCAATCTTTCCACAATCTAAAGAAATAGTACCATGGTGCTTCATAGAAATTTTGTTTAAAGTATATTCCAAATAAGATTGCACAGTATCTCTATCAGCTTCATATCTTGCACTACTAGCATTAGTAATGACATTATTGTTATTAAGACTCATAACCACAGCAACAGACAAAATAATCACAACAACAATAGTAATAACTAAAGTAATCAAACTAATTCCGTTTTTTATGAGTTAGTTTTGTAAAAAACTTTTTATTCATTCTATCTATTAAATCCATTCTCATAAATTCCTCCTATATTTCAATTGAACATTAAAATATTCTACATAAATTTTATCACATATTAACAAACTTTTTCAAGATATTTAATTGCCTTTCGTAATATTTTTAACTCTATACGATCATATATTTTCATAAAAAAGCTTTATAATTTCAAATTTTTTCATATACATTAATATATTGCAAAAAAATGAGACAAACTTACATTCATCTCACTTAAAATCATTATAACACAATAAATCTTTTCATAATATTATTTTCTACTTTTCCCAGTCCTTTAAATGAATCATTAAAGTATACTCTAACAATCTTTTCACTTGTAGTTAAATTAAAATTCATTCCATTCAAAAATCTAATATATTCATTTTTAGTAAAGTTTACTCTTTTAGATTCCTTATAATATTCTTCAATAGAAACAATTTTTTGTAACATTTTATCATATTCAAGATTTAAGTATTCATACAATCCGATACTATCTGAAATATCAAAATTTCCGTTTCTAAGTCTACGTAACTCACACATTGTAGCTCCACAGCCTATTTTTTTCCCAATATCATTCACCAAACTACGTATATATGTTCCCTTGGAGCATGTAACGTCAAACTCTACTTCCTTAAGCTCTAAATTAACAACAATATTATCAATAGCAAATATTTCTATTTGCCTTGGTTGCATTTCTACATCTTTACCAGCACGTGCATACGAATAAGCGCGTTTTCCATCAACTCGAATTGCACTATATATTGGAGGCATCTGTTCTTGTTTTCCAACAAATCTTTTTATCCTCTCTTTTATATAAATCTCATCACTATCGACTACACTAGCAAACATAATTTTTCCTGTTATATCATAAGTGTCTGTTTCAACACCTAATAACATTTTAACTCTATACTTTTTAGTTTTGCACGTTAGCTCATTAGTAAGTTTAGTAGCTTCGCCAATACATATTGGTAACACTCCAGTTGCCATTGGATCAAGAGTTCCAGTATGTCCAACTTTTGCATTTTTAAATATTTTTCTAATAACATCTACTACATCATGTGAAGTTATTCCCTGTGGTTTATCTATATTTAATATTCCACTTTTAATTTGTGGTACTTGTATCACCTAACATCACTCCAACTACATTTATTAATTCATTTTTTGCTTCTTCATATGGCTTTTGCATAGTAAATCCAGCAGCTCTTTTATGACCACCGCCACCGTTTGCAATTGCTATTTTTGAAATATCTATAAGTTCGTTAGATCTCATACTAACCTTATTACTTCCATCACTTTTTTCTCTTACATAAATTGCTACTTCAGTACCATCTACCATTCGCAAATAATTAGTCATACCTTCAGCCTCTTCATCATTTATTCCAAGAGCTTTCATAACTTTTTGATCAACATAAGTATATCTTAATCGTCCATCATAATATACTTCCATATTATCAATTGCCTTAGCAATTAATTTTAACTTTGACTCTTTTATTGTATCATTAACTTTTTTACAAATATACGAAAAATCAATTCCTGTAGCAACTAAATTAGCAGCTACAATCAGCGTTGATGGTTTTGTTGAAGAATAATTAAAACTTCCAGTATCAGTCATTATTCCAAGATAAAGATAAGTTGCAATAACTTTATCAATCTCAATGTTTAGATAAGATATAAAATTATAAATTATCTCACTAGCAGCTGGCAAATCACTATTTATATAGTTAAAATCGCCATATGGCTCATTTGCCATGTGATGATCAAGTACAATAACATGTTTTGCTTTTTCAAAGTCTTCCTTACTTATTGCTAGTCTTGTTTTATCTGAAGAATCTACAGCAATAAGTAAATCATACTCTGATTCTTCAACATTTTCAACAGCTTCATTAATACCTGGTAAAAATTTAAATGTATCAGAACACGCAGGCATAATAACCTTAGCATTTTTGCCAATTTTTTTTAAGGCATTATACATTCCAAAAGATGCTCCTACCGCATCACCATCAGGGCCAACATGACCAACTATATATATCTTATCTGCTTCATCTATATATTTTTTAGCTTCTTCAAACATAAACTCATCTCCATTTTTTGTCCAAATATTAAAAATGCTATATCTGCTTTTCCTCATCAGTTTTTTCGGAACTTAAACTATGCTTTTCTTCATCATTTCTTATCACTTCATCAATCAATTTATCCATGTGATCACCATATTCAATAGAATCATCAAGTTCAAACATAATAGATGGAATATTTCTCATTCTAACTCTTTTGCCAAGTTCTAATTTTATAAAGCCAGTTGCTTTCTTTAAAGCGTCAATAACTTTTTGCTTATTTTGCTTTCCAAAAATACTAATATAAACTTTTGCATATTTTTGATCTGGTGTTATTTTAACATCAGTTACAGAAATAAGTCCTGTAACTGATGGTTCCTTAACCTCATAAGTAATTATATTACTTAATGCTATTTTTACATCTTGTTCTAGTCTTTCATGTCTTTGCATAAAATCACATCCTTAAATTATTATTTTTCTTCAACTAACTCGTAACATTCTAAAATGTCGCCTTCTTTTATCTCACTGAATTTTTCTAGTTTTATTCCACATTCATAGCCTTCTGCTACTTCTTTTACTTCATCTTTTTCTCTTTTTAAGTTATCAATTTTTACTGCCAATATAACAATATTATCTCTTACCACTCTTACCATTTGGTTTCTAACAATTTTTCCAGATTTTACATAACATCCTGCAACTATACCTACTCCTGTTATTTTAAATATTTTCCTAATTTCAGCAGTTCCAAGCATAACTTCTTTGTATTTTTTTGGTATCATACCTTTCAATGCTGTTTCAACGTCATTTATTGCATCATAAATTACATTGTAAAGACGCATATCAACTTTTTCCTTTTCTGCTTGTGAAGCAGCAATAGACTCAGGTCTTACATTAAATCCAATAATTATAGCATTCGAAACAGAAGCTAATGTAACATCACTTTCTTTTATTCCTCCAGTAGATGCATGTAATACTCTAACTCTTACCTCATCATTTGAAAGCTTAAGTAAAGAATCCTTTAAAGCTTCTACTGATCCTTGAACATCAGCCTTTATAATTATATTAAGTTCCTTTATTTTTCCTTCTTTTATTTGTCCAAATAAATCATCTAGAGTCACTTTTGAGCCTTGTTTTATAAGCTTTGTTCTTGCTTCAGCTTTTCTTTTTTCTATCAAATGTTTTGCAGTTTTCTCATCATCGACTTCATAAAATATATCTCCAGTTTGAGGTACATGTGAAAGACCTAATACTTCAACAGGTGTAGAAGGTCCTGCAGATTTTACCTTTCTTCCTTTATCATCTTTCATTGCACGTATTTTAGATACCATATCGCCAACAACTATAGTATCACCAATATTTAGTTCTCCTCTTTGGATCAACATTGAAACTACAGTTCCTTTTGTTTTATCAAGTCTAGCTTCAAGTACTGTTCCTTTAGCTTGCTTATTTGGATTTGCTTTTAAATCCTTCATATCAGCTACTAAAAGTATCATTTCAAGTAAATTATCAATTCCTTGTCCTGTAAGAGCCGAAATAGGAACACATATAGTATCTCCTCCCCACTCTTCTGGAACCAAACCGATTTCAAGTAATTCTTGTTTTACTCTATCAATATTAGCAGTTGGCTTATCGATTTTATTTATTGCTACTATTATACTAACACCAGCAGCTTTTGCATGATCAATTGCTTCAATAGTTTGTGGTTTTATTCCATCGTCTGCTGCTACAACTATAACAGCAATGTCTGTAACTTGTGCACCTCTTGCTCTCATAGCAGTAAAAGCTTCATGACCTGGAGTATCTAAGAAACATATTTCTCTGCCTTTTATTTCTACCTTATACGCACCAATATGCTGTGTAATTCCACCTGCTTCACCACTTACAACATTTGAACTTCTTAATCTATCAAGAAGTGACGTCTTTCCATGATCAACATGACCCATTACTACAACAATAGGTGGCCTTGGTACTAAATCTTCTTCGCTATCTTCACTATCGTCAAATAATATATCTTCTTCAGTAACCTTAACTTCTTTTTGAGCATTAATTCCAAAATCTGATGCTATTAAATATGCAGTATCAAAATCAATATCCTGATTTACGGTAGCCATTATTCCAAGTCCAAATAACTTTTTTATAACCTCAGATGCTTGCTTTTTTATTGCCTCAGCAAATTCTTTTACTGTCATTACTTCTGGAAGTTTAACTTCTGTCATTGGAATTATCTTAGTTTGTTTTAATTCAGTTTTACTTTTCTTAGCCTTTTTACTTGATTTTTTAAATGTATCAGTATCTCTTTCATATAAATCAAGTAATCCGTCAGAATCTATTTCCATTCCTTTTAATTTTGAAGTAGCTACTCTTGAATGTTTTTCCCTTAACTTATTTTTGTCAAGTTTTTCTTTCTTATTCTCATTAGAAGAAATATTTTTTTCATTGTATTTTTTCTTATCTATATTTATATTTGAATATTCTCTCGTTTCTTTTTGCTCTGGAACAACATTAGAAGATTGCTTTATAAATTTGTTTACTTGATAAGAAGTATTGTCTGTATTTTGTCTATTATTTCTAAAGTTACCATTTGGTCTATTATTATAATTTTGTCTTTGTTCTTGACCATTATTATTTCTATTATATGGTCTGTTAAATGGCTTTGTAGAATTAACAGCGCTTCCATCTTTCTTATAATTATTATAGTTTCTATTTTTATTGTAATTATTTGAATATTCACCACTTGAAGAATTAACAGTCGATGTTCTATTCTTATCGTCTTGCCTATTCTTAAATCCTCTATTTATATTCCCATTTTGCGTGCTATCATAATTATTCCTTCTATTTTTATAATTAGTTTGCTTATCATAATTCTCATTTTGATTTCTTTGCCTATTAAAATTACTATTCCCCTGATTTTTCTCAAAATTTCCATTATTACTATTTTTTCTATAATCTTTTTTTATTTCTTGATTCATATTATTATCTATTTTCTTATCCATAACTTTTTTTTCTACTTCTACCTTTTCTTCAACCCTAGCAGGAGTATCTACCGCATTTTCGCTTTTTACTTCCTTAACATCTTTTTTTTCAACACTGCTTATTTTTTCAACAGGTTTTCCATTTCTAGTAATTATTACATTAGCTGCCCTATTTCCAGTATTTTTATTTCTTCTATCATAATTACCTCTTGGTTTTAGAACTCCTAGTCCATCTTTACTATAATCTTCACTCTTTTTACCATCAATTGTAGTTTTAGACTTTTTTATATCACCAGCTATATTAGTAGTTATTTGTTCAACCTCACTTTTTTGACCATCAGTATTAATAACTCTAATATTTCTCCTAATTATATGCATTTGTTCAGATTTTTTCTCATCTTTTTTTTCATCTGAAGCTTTTCCAAACTTTGGCAAATATTTATTAGCGATGCTTTCTTCTATTGAAGATAAGTTTGTTTTAACGTCAATTCCATCTTTTTTTAATTTTTCAAGCAACTCAGCACTTTTTATTCCTAATTTTTCTGCCAATTCACGAACTTTTATTTTTCCCAAATTTATTCCCCCAATTCAACTAGTATTTTTTCTAATACCTCTTTTAAACTTTGTTTATTAATCTCACTTTTTATATTAAATTTATTTTTACCTATATTTCTTATTGCCATATTTAAGCACTTTGGGTTATTACAAAAGTATATTCCTCTTCCACTTTTTATTTTTTCTTTATCATAAATTGCTTCACAATTTTTATCTTTAGCTATTCTTATAAATTGATTTTTATTATTTTTTTGTCTGCATACCACACAAGTTCTTGTTTCTTTCATTAAATCACCTATTCAACAACTTTTTCTTTTATTTGAGTTTCTGTTTTTATATCTATTTTCCAACCTGTAAGTATTGCAGCTAATCTAACATTTTGTCCACCCGCACCTATTGCAACAGATAAAGACTCATCAGGAACAACTACAGTAGCAATTTTTTCTTCATCATTTATATCTATAGCAAGTATTTCTGCTGGAGCTAGTGCATTTATAATATAGCTTGGTATATCATCACTATAAGGAACTACATCAATTCTCTCACCAAAAAGTTCATCTATAATAGGTTGTATTCTCATACCTTTTTTTCCAACCAAACTACCAACTGGATCTATATTTTCATCATGTGACCATACTGAAAGCTTTGTTCTACTTCCTGCTTCTCTTGCAACTCCTTTTATTTCCACAATTCCATCAATTATTTCTGGAACTTCAAGTTCAAATAATTTTTTAACAAAATTAGGAGATTTTCTAGAAAGTAAAATTTGTGGTCCAAATTTTCCTGATTCCGTAACATTTTCTACATATGCTTTTATTCTTTGGTGTGTTTGTAAAGTTTCTGTCTTTACTTGCTCTTTTACTGGTATCAAAGCTTCAACTTTGCCAAGATCAACTATCGTTCCAAACTTATCTGTTCTTTGAACAACTCCAACAACGATTTGGCCAATCTTATCAGAATACTGTGTATATACCAAATTACGTTCAGCTTCTCTTAATCTTTGAACTATTATCTGCTTTCCAGCAGCTGCTGCAATTCTTCCAAAATTCTTAGGTGTAACTTCAATATTTATTGTATCACCAACTTTTGCTCTTTTTGATACTAATTTTGCCTCATCTAAACATACTTGTATATTATTGTCTTCAACTTCAGCAGGAGTAGCTACTACTTCTTTTACAGCATAAACTTTCATACTTTGTTCATCTAAGTCAACAACTATGTTTTCATTTGTATCATAATTTTTCTTATAAGCAGCTTCCAAAGCCATTTTTAAAGAATCTATCAAGTATTCTCTTGTTATTCCCTTTTCCTCATATATTTGATCTATCGCATTAAATAATTCCTTTGAACTAATTTTTTCACTCTTCATTTTCATTCCTCCAAATACTATTTTTTATTAAACTTATTCAATTTATTCAAGTTTACATTATCTTTTTGCTTAAAGCACTCACTAAAATCATAAACTGTATGAGCATTAGCAACATCTGCTATGTTTAACTTAGCTATATCACCATTACATTCTATGAAAATAGTTCCATCACTTACCTTTTTTAAAATTCCTGTAATTTCTTTACCATATTTTTCATTTTTCTTAAATAATTTTACATATATTTCATGTCCTATATACTTATTATACAATTTTAAATTTTTAATATTCCTTTCAAGACCAGGTGATGACACCTCAAGTACATATTCTTTTGATATAATCCTATCAACATCATCTTCTACCAATCTACTTATCTTCTCACACTCATCAACATCTACACTACCACTTGGCTTATCTAGTACTATTCTTAATATGTTATTATCTCCCTCTTTAACAAATTCAACATACTCTATCTCAAAGCCTTCTTTATTAACCTTTGATGTTATCTTCTCCTCCACAAGTTCTTCTACTTTTTTATTCACTCAATTCACCTTCCATTATAAGTAAGTGAGAGGAT
>HF991948.1:0-6872 GCA_000433135.1 Clostridium sp. CAG:921 | reverse complement strand
TAACTTTGCACCCTCTCACTCTAGTATTACAGTAATAATTATACTATATATTATGTTAAATTGCAACGATTTTTCAGCAAAAACAAAAAAATATTACCCAGAGTTAGTTTTGTAAAAAATTATTTTAACACTTTTTATCATATCTTTTTTCAATATTACTTTTAACTATTATTTAACCAATACGCAATGATTTTTTACAAAACTAACTCTGAAAAAAAGATGCTATTGTAGCACCTTTCTATTTTGAATATTTGTGTAAATTTGAAATATTTTTCTTTTCTATTTCTAGCAATTTCTCTCCAAGATTTTTTACATATTTGTTTGATATGTTATATTCTTGTAAATTTTTTTCTATTTGTTCTATTCCCATTTTGCTTCCTTCTATAAACATATCTGCAACTTTTTGAGGACTATCATCTTCTAACATATTTAATTTTATGTTCATATATGTTCCTATTTTAGCCATAACATTTATATCTTTAACTTTTTTCATTCTTCTTTCTAACATAGCACTAGCAGAATTTACCACTTTTCTATAATCTTTAAGTTGCTCTTTTAAAACGAGTTCAATTTCATCATTTTTATTTCTTGTTTTTAACATATTTATTATAGAATCTTGACCCATTTTTGAATTTTGATAAATATATTCTAAAAATTCTATTTCCTCTTTCATAAAATTCACCACCAGTAATATTTTTTGTAAAAATATATAAATTATTCAAAATGGGAACGAAATAATAATTTACTTCGTTCCCATTAAATTAATTAATTTGTGAAATACCCTTCAATACCAGTTTTTGCAAGCATCCTAGTCATATATGATACATCCGGTACATCTAAAAATTCAAAAATTAACTCTTCACGTTGAGCTTGATACAGCAAACATATATACTCAAAAACACATTTTTTTGAAAATATAACACAGTCTTCCTGTTTTCCTTCCTTTTCAAGTATAAATTTGTTATTTTGAATTATCGAACTTAACCTACAATGCATATAATTTCCGTTTTTTAACTCACTTCTTTTATGTTTCTTATTCTTTGGAATAGAATCGCGAAAATTTTCTAAAGCAATCTTATACCAATACTGCTTATTGGCTAAAATATATTCTGCAAACTTTTTACCATTTTCTAACTCATGTAAAAATTTTTCACTCTTACCACGATATTTACTAACCTTTCTTAAATGCCGCCGCTTATCATCAATCCCAAATTCTAATATTAGGCCTTTATTCATATTACTAATGTCATATTTCATAACAAGCTTCCTCCTTATTAGTTTTTTACTAAAAGAATTAATAAATTTTTTCACTTAAAGTATATATTAACAGTACACAAAAGTCAATAATTTTATTTTTTTCTTACAGAATAACCAAATTTTCCGATTTTTTCACCCAATTTAAAGTATTCACCATGACTATATGTTACTAAATTACATTTTTGTAAATCAAGCTTTCCACCATTTTCAATATATTTTTCATCTACGTCAACAGAAAGGATTTTAGAAATAAACATATCATGTGACCCAAGTTCTTTTATCTCTTCAACACAGCATTCTAAAACTACTGGACTTGCAGATATAATAGGGCAATCAAAATTTTTAGCATTTTCAGTTTTTATATTCATACTTTTAAATTTATTTTCATTTCTTCCGCTTCTAACGCCACAATAATCAGCAGATTTAACTAAATTTTCATTTACTAAATTTATACAAAATTTACCAGAATTTTTTATTATATCGTAAGAAAATCGTTCTTTTCTTACAGAAATATACGTCATTGCCGGATCTGAGCATATAGTTCCAGTCCATGCAACAGTAAACACATTTTCCACATCTTTATATTTTGAAGTAACTAAAACTACAGGAACTGGATTTAACATAGTACCTGGTTTCCATATTTGTTTTGACATAATCATTCCTCCAAATCAATATTTATTTTTAAATATACCATATGTATTTGTATTTTCATCCTTAAATAATGAAATATTTGGTGGCACAAAGGTAAAGAGTATAAATATACATCCAATAATTAAACATATTTGTTTTGAAAAAACTTCTAATTTTTCTAAATATTTTGTTTTACTTGCCAAATATCCAAATAGTTGTGAAAGTGCAATTGCAAAGTAAAATAGCATTATATCTGCAAAAAATATATGTTTTCTAAAAATCCAAGTATAACAATAGTATACAATTACAATTGTTAAAAAAATAGTAATTATCTCTATCAATGTGGAAAAATAAATATTATATTTTTCTTTTTTATGCATAAAAAAATACTTCAAAATCAAGCAAAAATATACTGGCAAAGTAGCTATTTTCACGTGTTCCCACACACTTTCATTAACTGCACCAAATACTCCAAAAATAATATTATTATTTAAATCATATAAAAAATGTAACATTGTTCCTAAAAATGAAATTATAATAAATGATATAATATACAAACGCTTTTTCAAAATATAGCACACTCCTAAAAATATTATATGAGTGTGCTATATTATAAATACCTAATTTACTTTTTATTATCTTTTTTTTGTTGTCTTTTTAATATTCCAAGTTTTCTTTTTAATACTTTTAAAACAGGAAGGACTTTAGTGTATAGAAAATACATAAATTTTCCATATACTTTATCAATCTCTCCTATATATTCTGTAACGCCATCTTTTTTGCAAAAACCAATTTTAAATTTATATAGTCCATTTTCTTGATTTAAATGAAGAACACCTCCAAAATTATATTTATTACATTTAGTCTCTATCCCCCATTTTATCATTTCCCACTGCATAAGATAATTAGGCATCAAATTTCTTTTTACGTTACTACTTGCACCATAAAGATAAAACAATTCACCGCCATAGTTAATAGCAATTGCAGCAGAAAGTTTATCATCTTCATGCTTTGCTATATAAATTCTTAGTTCATCCTCTGAATACGCCTCCAACATTTTTTCAAAATACTCATATGATCTGCATACAATGGAATCTCTTACACCAGTAATTTTATATAGCTCATAAAATATTTTTAAATCCTCTACATTTCTAGAATAATATACTTCTACGCCTTTACGCGAAGCAAGTCTAATATTATATCTAGTCTTTTCGCTAAATAATTTCATAAGTTCATCAGCATCATAACCAGATATATCAAGTACCATATCATGCAAAGGTTGTATTAGATTATCTATTCCGACATTTTTATTTAATACTTCAAAACCATTACTTTTATATAGAAGCTCAAGTTTTTCATCATATTTTATATTTGGATCAAATTTTAATAAAAATACCTTGTACTTTTCTCTTAATTTTTCTGCTTCTTTTATAAGCCTTTTTACGATACTAATATCATAAATATCACATACAGGGCCACGTGGTGCATACATAAGGTACGAAGATGTGTGTGGAACCCTCTCAAGCAATACAGTCATTGCTGCCACAATTTTTCCATCTTCTTCTAAATATACACCTTCCTGTATCCAAGAAAACTTTACTTTTCCCCAATTTAGTGATTGCATCAAACTTGAACCATTTTCATAACTTTTAATAAATTTTTCGTATTCACTTACTTTTTTTTCATCTTGTTTATCTAATATTGGCATTTTATCACTACACTTTCTCTATTTTTTGACCGTCTTTTTGATCTTTTACTACATATCCCTTTTCTTTTAATATATCTCTTAGTCTATCAGATTCAATGAAATCTTTACTCTCACGAGCAATTTTCCTTTTTTCTAAAATTTCTTTTATATCATCTGGTATATCTACTTTTATATCATTTTTCTTATCTAGTTTCAATGCTAAAACTTTATCAAACTCTAAAGCTAAATTATAAACTGCATCTGATTTTTCATTATTTCTAAGCAGTTCCCATAAAATAGAAATAGCAATTGGCATATTTAAATCATCGTTAATAGCTTCTTTAAACTCATTTTTAGCTTTATTTAAAATTGCTTCTTCAATAACTGCTTTTCCATTTTTATGAGACTTTACTAATTCTCTTAATTTTTTTAGCGAATTATCAGCAGCTTTTACTGATTCCCATGTAAAGTTTAATTTATTTCTATAATGTGATGTATAAGTTAAGTACCTATATGCTAAAGGTTCAATACCTTTATTTTCTAAGTCTACAATCCTATACACATTTCCCAAGCTCTTAGACATCTTGCCACCATTTATTAATAAAAATTCAGTATGCATCCAAAAATGAGCTGGATTTTTTCCTGTTGCACCTCTAGACTGTGCAATTTCATTTTCATGATGTATTGGAATATGATCTACACCACCTGTATGAATGTCAAACTCTTCACCCAAATATTTCCTAGACATAGCACTGCACTCTATGTGCCAACCAGGATAGCACAAACCTAAAAAACTATCCCATTTCATAATATGCTCAGAAGGTGCTTTTATCCAAAGTGCAAAATCTAAAGGATTTCTTTTTTCTTCGTCTACTTCAACCCTTGCACCCGCTTTCTGACTCTCTAATTTAACTCCAGAAAGCTCACCATAAGTCTTTAATTTTGACGTATCAAAATATATTCCCTTTGAAGTTTCATAAGCATATCCATTCTTTATTATTTCTTTTACATACTCTTCCATTTCTTTAATATGATCTGTAGCCTTTACAATATGTTCTGGGCGTTCGACATTTAATTTATCTATATCTTCTAAAAAAGCCCTTGTATACTTATTTGCAATTTCAAAAACGCTTTTGTTTTGTGCCTTTGCAGATTTTTCCATTTTATCTTCACCCTCATCTGCATCGGACGTTAAATGCCCAACATCTGTTATATTCATCACATGGTCTAACTTATATCCATTATATTGTAATACCCTTCTCAAATTATCCATAAAAATATATGCTCTCATATTGCCTATATGAGGATAATTGTACACAGTTGGTCCACATGTGTATATTCTAACTACATTATCTTTTTCATCTATTGGTTTAAACTCTTCTTTTTTCTTTGTTAAAGTATTATACAATTTCAACATAAAATCACTCCTTACTACTAAAAGTTTATGCGTTCAAAATGTACCATATTTAATTTTAGTACATTATACCATCTATACAAAGATGTGTAAAGCAAAATTTTAAATATTCAATATTAATACTACTACAACGCCAATTTTTTTTCAATATTTTTGTCATCCATTTTTTTTAAATTTATTGTAATTTTTGAATATATATTATATAATAAATTATAACATTGAGGTATTAAATATGTTAAAAAATAAAAAAATAATATTAATTTTTATAGTAATTGCTATATCAGTAATTAGCTTATTTTTCGTTTATTCTAAAAAAACAAATACTATAGAATATACAAAATTAAAATATAGAACTAATTATACTATACATGATGCAAATGAAAGTTACTTAACAAACTACTTATCCAAAAAACAAAATACACTTGTAATATTTTTTGCTACATGGTGTCCAACTTGTAAAGAAGAATCAAATGCAATAAATAGTTTTATTTCAAATAACGTCGATATACCAGTAATAGTTGTATCTCATGATAAAAATTTAGACGACCTAAATAATTACTTTACGGAAAATAGCTATAATTGGTTTGCTATATTTGATAGTCAAAAAACTATTCGTGAAAATCTAGATCCTGGAAGTTCTGGTATACCATGTGCATATCTACTAGATCCTGAAGGAAATATTTTAGACTATCGAAAAGATGAATTTACAGAAGAAAAATTACGTGATTTTTATAATCAAGTATCAAAATAATTTTAATGGAGAGTTGAATATGAAAAATTTAATAAGTTACTTACAAACTTCAGATATTAACTCAGTAATAATTCACACACTTTATATAGTTTGTATAATATTATGTTCTTGCCTTTTGGGTATGATAATTGGTAGAGTTGCCATTTCAATATCTGATATGAAAATGTCCAAAACTGGTAAGAAAAAATTCAAAAAAAAATTACCACTAAATCAAGAACCTTTATATAAAGCAATTCTTAGGATTTTCATAATTACTGGAATATTTTTAGGTTTACTATTTTGTAGTTTAGACACAAAGACTTTAGCATATATATTCAAAGCCTACAAAATATTACTCATAATGATGATTGCAAGTGCTGTTAATGCACTAATCCAGCGTAATTTATTTTTAATTAGACCTGTTCAAGAAAAGTTAAAACTTGGAAAAGATGACACAATAAATAAACTTCTTTCAAAAATATTAAGAGGAATTGTAGATGTAATCGCAGCTGGTCTTGTTATAAGTGAACTTGGATATGACATAACAGGTATATTAGCAGGTCTTGGACTTACCAGTGCAGTAATTGCATTTGCTGCTCAAGATACATTTAAAAATTTTTTTGGTGGATTTATAATCTTGCTAGATAAACCCTTCTTAGTAGGAGATTGGATTCAATTAACAAACGTAGATATAGAAGGAATAGTCGAAGACATCACATTTAGAAGTACCAGAATCCGTACATTCAAAGACTCGCTAATAACAATTCCAAATTCCAACATCGTAAATGAATCTATAATAAACTGGAGTAAAATGAATACTAGAAGAAATACAATAAACTTAGAAGTAACATTAGATACACCAATAAAAAGTTTAAACAAAGCCATAAGTGATATACAATTAATGTTACTCGAACACCCAGATATCGACAATGAAAAAATGTACATACACTTCGACGACATCAAACCCAACGGATACAACTTATTCATATGTTACTTCACAAAAATAACAACCTACTCAGAATTCTTACAACTAAAAGAAAACATAAACTACAAAATAGTCAGCATACTAGAAAAAAATAAAGTAAAATTAGCATACAACTCACAGGACATCTACATTCACCCCTCACCCCAGAGTTAGTTTTGTAAAAAACTAA
>HF991947.1 GCA_000433135.1 Clostridium sp. CAG:921 | reverse complement strand
GTTTATACAAGAGATATTTATTTTAGAGATTGATTTTTTAGATATAGAATCGAGGTTTTGATATGAACACAATAGTTTATTTAATTAGGCACTCGGAAAAATTAGATATGCAATATATTGATAGATACTATGATGATGAGAATTATCAAATAACTAGAGAAAAAAGAATACTAAGTGCAGAAGGAGAAAGAAAGGCAAACATATTAAGTAAACAAAAGGAATTTGATAAAGTAGATATGATATATTCAAGTAGTTATGTTAGGACAATACAAACTGCAAAGTATTTAGCAGAAAGGTTGGATAAAAAAATTCATGTTAATAGAAATTTAAATGAGAGAAAATATGGGAATCCTAAATATGCAAAAGATATAACTTTGAAACAATATTATGATGAAAAAATCAAAAATGTAGAGGGAGAAAGCAGAAAAGAAGTTACTGACAGAATGTATAAAACTTTTATGCATATAATTAATGAAAATAAAGGTAAGACAATTGCAATTTTTTCTCATGGTGCTTCTATAATATTTTTACTTATGAAATGGTGCGAACTGATAAATATTGATAACGAAAAAAGAAAGTGTTTAAAATTTAAAGATAAAGTAATTATTAATAAACAAATTGAAGCACCAGAAGTTTTTAAAATAATAATTAATGAGAAACAAAATATTAATGATATAGAAAATCTGATGTTTAAATATTAATTTATAATATATTAAAGAGCCAACTTTGAAGTGGCTCTTTTCTTAAGTATTTAAAAATTTGTTTAAGATATTTTTAAGTTCTTCATATTTTATTGGCTTTTCTAAATAATCATCAAAACCAATAGTATTTACAAAGTATTCTCTTGCATCATGTGATATAGTATGAATAATAACTGGGGTTTTAAAACCGTTAATGTTTTTTAATTTATGTAATAATTCAGGACCAGTATAGCCTTTTTGATAAATATTGTTTGTAAAAATAATATCATATGTACAACCATTTTTTATTCTGTCATATATATCAATACCTGTAGTAACAATATCTGCCGAAATTCCAAAATTCATTAACATTGTACGAGTTAATTTAGAAGAAAAATTATCATAATTACCAATTAAGGCTTTTTTACCTTCAAATTTTCCGTTATATTCTTCTGGAATTTCAGAGAATTTAAAAGGATTTGACTTTAAAGATTCAAATTCTTTTTCTTCTAATATTTGTGCTGAATTTTTTAGCCTTGTAATTTCATTATTAAGAAAAGAAATCTTACTTTCCTTTTGTGAAATAGTGTTATTTAGTTTAGCTAATTTATTATTATAGGTATTTATCTTATAAAATAATATGATTATAAGCACAAAAAATACAATACTAAGACCAATAAAAAAATACAACATTTTTCATAAATTCCTTTCTATAAATTTTAATAAAAATACTGGGATTTTTAAGTATTTTATTATAATAGAAAAAGTTTGGGCTATATACTTCATTGTGAATATTGCTACAAAATTATACCATACTAAAAAGAATGGTATTAGGAAGTGTGGTGATATATAATGAAGTTAATAGATATTTTTCGCAAAAATGTAAAGTATTATAGATTTATGCAAGACTACTCACAAGAAAAGTTAGGAGAGTTGTCTGGTTTAAGTACACATTATATATCAGATATTGAACAAGGAAAATACAGTCCATCAATTCCTACTATTGAGAATATAGCAAAAGCACTTGATGTAGATCCTTATTTGCTTTTTATTGCCAATCCAAAAGCAAATAAACTAGAGCCAAGAGTCGATATTCATCGAAAAAAGTAATTGCTATAAGTATATAGTAATACTTTTTTACAAATAATCAATACAATCGACAAAACTTGTCAAAAATCGCCACTTTTTTATTACTATTCAGTATTATACCATAAAAACACTAAATGGGACAAATAAGTTACATATTTTTTATCTAATTTATGGAAAAATAAGTTTGTTAAGAGGTGTTTTAAATGGAGAATAACGAAAAGTTAAAGGCATTATTATCAAAAGATTATATGCCTATTATATACAAAAATATAAAAAAGTATAGAAAAGAAAGTGGAATGTCATTAATGGAAGTAGCAGAAATATTGGATATGTCCCACGATTATTTAAGAAGAATTGAATCACTAAATGATGAAGTAAAAACATGCTCATTAAAATTGTTGATTAAATTTAGTATTTTATTTGATAAAAAGTTAGATGACTTTTTAAAAGAGGAAGAGTAGGTTAGCGTAGTGCTAATCTTTTTTGTTTTATAAAAAGCAATATATTAAGGGAATAAAGGAGAAAAGAGACTGGTTAAAACTTTACAAAATTTACATAATATGTTATAATTTAAGAGTGATACTGTAAAGGAGATATATTAAGTTGAGTAATGAAATAACAGTCAAATTAAAATGTACTGTAGAAGAAATATGCAAAATATTAGAAAGCAAAGGATTTCAATTTGTAGAAAGATATTTACTGGACGATATTTATTATATACCGAATACAATTAATATAAAGAATATGTCAGAACGAGATATATTAAGTAAAGCAATAATTTTACGAAATGTTGAAGGATACATTCCAAACAAATATAGAGAAAGTAAACTAACATATAAGAAAAAAGAAATTGATCAAGAAGGAAATATAGTAAAACAAAGTAAAGTTGATTGTAAAATTATAGATTCAAATGATGGAAAAAAATTTTTAGAAGCAATTGATTATAAAGCAATTATGCAAATTAAGGAAATGGATTATCTTTATAAGAAAAATGAGTTGCAAATATGTATAAAAGATGTACTAAATGGTGATAAGCTAATTGAGATTGAAGAAAATGAACAATTAGATACAATAGATAAAATAAAACAAGAGTTGGAAAGATTAAATCTTCCAGTAGATACAAATGATTATTTTATAAAGAAAGCTGAAATAGAATTAAGAAAAATTTTATAGGAGCGTGATTGTATGTCAAATGTAAATTTGAACTTATATAGAATATTTTGTAAAGTTGCTCAATCCAAAAGTTATTCAGAGGCAGCAGAGAAATTAGGATTATCAGTTCCAAATGTTAGTACACAAATATCAAATTTAGAAGAACAATTAAATTTAAAACTATTTAATAGGGAAAACAAAGGAGTAACTCTAACAGAAAATGGCAAAGAATTATATGAAATAGTAAATAAATCAATATCAGGATTTGACTTTGCAGAAAAATTAGCAAAGGATAAGAATGATATATCAAGTGGCTGCATAAAAATAGGATGCCCATCACATTTTACAAGTTATTTACTAATGGAAAAAATAGAAAAAGTTAAGAGGGATTATCCAGATCTTAATATAAAAATAATATGTGAAGTTGATATAAACAAAATGATGAGTTTGTTGCAAAATCATGAAATTGATTTTGCAATAATAGACACAGAGATTGAAAATAGCAATATTGAAATAGAAGAATTATTAAAAATTAATAATATATTTGTTTCAAAAGCACCATTGAAAATTGCAGATATAAAAGAAATTGAAAAATTGAATTGTATTTTAAACCTTGAAAATACAAAAGCAACAAAACGATTAAAGGAACTTTTAAAAGAATACAATGTTAATATTAATGCTGATATAATGTGTGATGCAACCGAAGTAAGAGTTGAAGCAGTTAAGAAAAATATGGGAATTGCATATGTTATAAAAGAGGCTGTAAAGAATGAATTAAATAATAAAGAATTATATGAAGTTGAAATGCCAATAGAATTGCCTAGCCTAAAATTAAACTTAATTTATCTAAAAGGTGAATTGACAAAGGTAGATAAAAAATTCATTAAAGAATATTTAAAAAATATATAAAGTAAAAAATGTCCTAGAAATAGGATGTTTTTTGCTTTCAATGATATTTAAGGGATGTTAAAATATTAGGAATAGTTTTCCAATTGCTTTTCATATATAATATAAATGTGTAAAAAGAGATTTTATATATGAAAAGAGGATGTATATGATTAAGAAAAAAGTTTGTTGGAAAATAACAACTAAATGTAATCAAGGATGTAAATATTGTTTTGGATTTAACAATATACCAAATCTATCTTTTGAAGAAAATGAAAGAGTATTAAATCATTTAATTGCAAGTGGGATAAACCATATTACTTGGACTGGTGGAGAAGCGGTATTATATCCAAGAGTAAATGAATTAATGAGAGAATCAAAAGAAAGAGGATTATATAATAAATTAGTAACGAACGGAATTTACTTATCAAAGAACGATAACGAATATGTAGAAGATATTTTAAATACACTTGATGAAATCAATTTATCTATTGATTCAATTGAAAATGATATCAATTTAGCATTAGGTAAAGAAAATAATCATTTAGATATTATAAAAAATCTTTTAGAAAAAACTAAAAACAAGAATATAAAAGTAAGAATAAACACGGTTGTTAGCAGGCTTAATGTTGATAAATTAGATGAATTAGGAGAATTTTTAAATAACTATCAAATAGAAAAATGGAAATTTTTGAAGTTTATGCCTATTAGAGAAAGGGCAGAAAAAAATGAAAAACTATTTGAAATAGAAGAAAAAGAATTAGAAAATAGTGTAAAAAGATTAAGAAAATTTGAGAATATCAAAACTGTAGAATATAAAAAACAAAGTGAATTTGAAAAAAGTATAGTAATTGTTCCAAATGCAGATATAATTCAAACACAAAATGGAAAGGATCATTATTTTGGAAATGCTTTAAAAGAAGAAATAATAGATTTTGATAAAATATATTCAAATGGAAAAATTAGAACTTTAATTGCACATAATGATATAAATATAACAAACAAGATAGTTGATGCAATAAAAAAACTTGATTTTGTTGATATAGTTGGTACAGCAAAAGATGGAACAGAAACATATCATAAAATTGTAGATTTAAAACCAGAAATGATATTTACAAAATATGCTATGGATAATATGAACGGATTAGATCTTGTAAAATCTTCAAAAGAAAAATTAGAAAATAATATTCCTATATTCAATATGATAATAGATAATAAGGTACAAGAAAATGAAATAGATGAGATGTATGATATTATAGGAAGAAAGTTAAATTCAGTAATATCAAGTTCAGATAACATAAGTAATAGTGTAGTGGATATTATTAATCAATATAATGATTATAAAAATAATAAATAAAAAATAACAGATAAGTTTTTGATCATACTAAAACTTATCTGTTATTTTTTTGTGTTTTTCAAATAATATATGCTAATATCTAAAAATAATTTTGGGGTAACTTCTTCGCCTTTTGGAAAGAATTTATAAATTGCAAAAGGCAAATCTTCTTTATCTTTAAATTCATTTAAAGGCTTTAATGCAGTTCTAAAAGAAGAACGAATACCTTCACCGGTTGTTCCAAGTTCCTTGCCAACTGTATTAAATAAAGTGTTTAAATTGCCAAGTAAATTAGGCGAATTACAACATTTAATTAATGTTTTTCTAACACGATTTGAAGGGCTACTTTCTAATGGAATATGTAACTTTAAAAATAGCCTATCAATTTTTCTTTCTAAAGTGTAATTAGACATTTCATATATAGCTTTTAAAATATTTTTATAATCTGTAGTTTTTAAAAATATATTATATATTTTAGACCAATTTGCAAGATTTAATAATTCAGTAGTAGAGTTATAAAGTAATATGGTATTACATTTGAATTGTTCAGTATCATCTAATGAAAGCTCATTGATTACATCACTATATTTTATATTTTTAAAACTGGTGTCTAATATAAAAATGTCAGGTCTAAAATCGTAATACTGTTTCAAAACAGAAACTTCATCACTAGTAATTTTAAAATCAATATTGTTATCTTGCGTAAGGTATTGGCAAAGTTGAGAATTTTGCTCAATATTTTGAATGACTGAAAGAATCTTTACCATGATAACTTCTCCTAACAATTTTATAAATCAACAATATTATATCACTAAAATTATGTAAACACAATATAAAATGGAAGATTTTTACAAATAAAACTAAAAATATAACTGATTATGAATAATTTTAACCATTTTTCGCCATTTATTAGCCATCTATCGCCGTTTTTACAATGAAACAACATTAAAAAGTATAATCTCCAATAGGACAAATAGTCTTTAAGAGTTAGAAAAATAATACATTAGAAGAAATAATAAAGTACAAGAGATTTTTTATTAATTAAAGATTATTTGTTAGGAGTGATAAAAATATGTAAAAGTAAATTATAAAGAATAAGAAAAAATAATTTAATATTTGTTTTTCTTTCTCTTTTAGATATTTGTCCAATTTTTAGAAATTGGAGAGATAATAAATGGAAAGAAAAAATTATTTACAAGAAGAATTATCAAAAGAAGAAAAATCATATTTAAAAAAGTTGATTATAAATGTTAGAAAAAAATACATAAAAAATAATTATGAATATTTAAACAGTAAAGAAATCAATTTGGATATTTGTGAGGATATGGAAAGTAGCAGTTTATTTGATGCTGTTCTTAATAAATGTGTCGATGAGTTAAAGTCCGCTCTTGAATTCGAGAGACTTTTTTGTGATGAAAAATTATATAATGTAGCGAAAGCATTGTCTGGAAAAGAAAAGATGGTGCTTTTTGCTTTATATAAAGAAGAAAAAAGTATAAATCAAATAGCTAAAGAAATGAATGTAGAAAGAACAACAATATGGAGAATAAGAAATAAGGCACAAGAAAAGATTACAAAAAAATTACTAGGAGGAAAAAACAATGTTTAATAACTTTAATTTAGATGATGTAGAAATATTGAAAATTTTAGATGATTATAATCCACTAATTACAAGTATGAGTAAGCTAAGGAATGGAATTGATGAAGACTTAATGCAAGAAATAAAATATATGATTTATAAAACTTTAACAAAAAATAGAAAAAAATTATAAAAATGCAACATCGAATATAAAAAATAGGACTCCTAATATTAGAAGGAGGTAACAATATGGATGAAAAAGGAAATACAAATCAAGTTACAGAAGTAAAAGATTTAAAAGAAACAAAGACTTTTAGTAAAACAAAAGATGTAATAAGCAAAAATAATTCTAAAACCGAAATAGAACTTATTACTGCTTATGCACAGTTAGCATTCCATACATTAAAAAATAGCAATACAGACATAACAGCCAAGTCTATAAAAGAAGAAGTAACAATGTTTTATGAAAAATTTGGAAATACAGAAGTAAAAAGATTAGCTAGTATAATAATGAAAGAGAAAAAGGAGAAAAAATAAAATGCTAAAATATTTAATTTTTTCTATAATCTCTTTCAGTTTAGGAATATTTGCTAGAGAGATCATAGAAATATTAGAAAGAAATAAAAGATATAAAACTGTAAAAAAATTAAGTGAGCAAAATTTTAAAAAAGCAATGGAAGATTTAGAAATTAAATAGAGTTTTAATATAAGCTCTATTAGTTTCTTCATATTTAAAATCTGTTAGCAAAAAGTTGCAGGAGGGTACTATGAATGAGAAAATTTTAAAAATGTATTTTGAAGATAAAATGAAGCAAATAGAAATTGCGAAAGAATTAAATATTTCAAAATATAAAGTTTCAAGAGTAGTGACTAAAGATTTTAGATATAAATTAGAAAAAGAAAAAAGAAAAGAAATAAACAAAAAAAAGCATAATGCTCAAACTATGCAATATATTGCTAAAAAAAGAAAGCAAAGAAAAGATGGTGATATTGCGTATGCACAATTAAGACAAATGCATATACAAGCTAGTAGAGAATTATCAGGTGGTAGAAAAACAATAAATAATAGAGCTTTTAGAAAGTGGAATTCATCTATTTATAATTATAATAAAAATACTAAATCTTATCATTTAAAGAGTGGAATCATAACAGGGTATGATGTACCCAAGAAAATATTATGGGAATAAAAAAATACAGTAATATTTAAATGATTTCTTCAATATACATTAACAGAGGTGAAGAAATTGGACAAAATATTTGATAAGATCGAAACCAAAACAATAGAAAAATTTGAAAACAGTATTAAAGAAGAATTAAGTAAATATTTGATAAATTCAGCAAATAAACAGGGGTTAATTGATGACCAGATGAAAGATTATATACTTAGAAATATATAAGGGGGCTTTCAATATGGATTTATATACAATAAGAAGAGAATTGATGTCAGGAAAAACGATATATGATTTACCACTAAGAGTTACATATTATTCAAGAGTATCAACAGAAAAGGACGAGCAAAAAAACTCGTTAGATAACCAAGAGATATATTACAAAAATAAAATCTTAGATACACCAATGTGGACATTAGTTGATGGATATAGTGATAGAGGTATAACAGGTACTTCTACAAAAAAAAGAAAAGATTTTAATGAAATGATTTCTGATGGACTTAATGATATGTATGATTTAATATTGACAAAAGAAGTGTGTAGATTTGCAAGAAATACATTAGATACATTACAATTAACTAGAAGTTTATTGGCAAAGGGAAAGGGAGTTTATTTTGAACTGGACAATATAAATACATTAGAACAAGAGGGAGAATTAAGATTAACAATAATGGCATCATTAGCACAAGACGAAAGCAGACGAATCTCAGAAAGAGTAAAGTTTGGTTTTAAAAGATCAATAGAAAAAGGACGAGTATTGGGAAATAATGCTATATGGGGTTATGAAAAAGATAATTGTAAATTAAAAATGAACGAAGATGAGGCAAAAATTGTAAAAAGAATTTATGAAATATATGCATCAGGTGATATTGGAATACGAAAAGTTGGAAAAAAACTTGAAGAAGAAGGAATATTAACAAAAAAAGGAGAAACATTTGCTTATTCTACAATAAAAAATATACTTACAAATCCGAAATATAAAGGCTTTTATTCTGGGAATAAGACAAGAGTTATAGATTTCATGACTAAACAAAGAGTAAATCTTGGAGAAGATGAAATTGTAGAATATAAAGCGACAGATGACGTTGTACCACAAATTGTTGATGAAAAAATTTGGGAAAAATGTAATGAAATCTTTAAAGAAAGAAGTGAAAGAGCTAAAAGCGAAACAACTGGTTATAATACAAAATATAAATATTCTGGAAAAATTTATTGCAAAAAAGATGGACAATGTTATTGGAGAACAATTAGTAGAGGAAGAGAATTTTGGCAATGTGCATTATATAAGAAAAAAGGTATAAGTGGATGTGCAAACAATGTTAATATATATACAGAAACATTAGATGAAGTATTAAAACGAATATTTAATGAAATGTTTATAAATAAAGAAAAATTTATAGAGAATTTATTAAATAAATGTAAAGAGTGCTTTGAAGACTGTTCTACTGAAATAGATATAACTTCACTACAAAATAAAATTGAAAGCTTGAAGAAAGAAAAGAAAAAATTGATAAAATTATATACTACAGAACTTATTGATGAAAAAGAATTTGAGGAAGAAAACAATATATATAACGAAAAAATATCAGCCTATGAAGAAGAAAAAAATAAACTTATAATGTCAAGAAATAAGGATGAAATAGATGATAAGATGCAAATAATAAAGAAAAGTTTTGAAAAGGATTTTGAATTTTTTCAAGGAATACCAGCACAATTAGTAGATGTAATTTTAGATAAAATAAAAGTAGAGAGACTGGATGATACAGGATTAGCAAATTTAGAAATAGTTTTAAAAGTTGGAATTACAATAGAATTATTATATAAAAAGAAAAAAATAATTAAGTACATAGATAAGCAAAAGATTGCTAGTTAAAAGCCCATAAGGGCTTTTTAATTTTGGAAATATCTTTCAAAATGTTGACAATAAATACAAACAGAGTTACAACACAAGCGATTAAAATAAGATTTTGGAGGTATTTCAATGGAATTATATGAAATTAGAAAAGCATTAATGTCAGGAAAAACAATATATGATTTACCTTTAAGGGTGACATATTATGCAAGAGTTTCTACAGGAAAGAATGAACAAAAAAATTCACTAATAAATCAGGATGATTATTACAAAAACAAAATTTTATCTATACCTAAATGGACATTAGTTCAAGGCTATAGTGACAGTGGAATAACAGGAACATCAATAAAGAAAAGAGAGGACTTTAATAATATGATACAGGATGGTATGGATGATAAATATGATCTGATTTTAACAAAAGAAGTATGTAGATTTGCAAGAAATACATTAGACACACTACAGTTTACTAGAAACTTATTAGCAAGAGGAAAAGGTATATATTTTGAATTAGATAATATTAATACTCTTGAACAAGAAGGAGAATTGAGATTAACACTTATGGCATCACTTGCACAGGATGAAAGTAGAAGAATTTCAGAAAGGGTAAAATTTGGATTTAATAGAGCAATAGAAAAAGGAAGAGTGCTTGGCAGTAATGTTATATGGGGATATGAAAAAGACAATTGTAAATTGAAAAAAATCGATGAAGAAGCAGAAATTGTTTCGAGAATTTTTGAATTATATTCCACAGGAAATATTGGAATAAGGAGAATTGGAAAGAAACTAGCAGAAGAGGGAAAATTAACGAGAAAAGGAGATGTTTTTGCTTATTCTACAATAAAAAATATACTTACAAATCCAAAATATAAAGGATGTTATTGTGGTAAAAAAACAGAGGTGATAGATTTTATGAGTAAGGAAAGAATAGAAATTCCAAAAGAGGAATGGATTACCTATAAAGCTGAAGAGAATATTGTACCACAAATTGTAAATGACGATATATGGCAAAAATGCAATGAAATAATGGAAAAGAGAAGTAATAAGTATACTGGAACTGGAGATCGTTGGAATAATCAATACCAATATTCTAATTTATTGATATGTACTAATGATGGAAAAAAATTTTGGAGAAGAAAGCATAGACCAACAGCAAAAGAAGAATTTTGGATATGTTCTGAATATGCTAAGAATGGCTTAAAAAATTGTAATAATCATACATATATTGGAACTGAGGAATTAAATAGTATATTAAGTGAGGTTTTTTCTGAATTATTAGAAAAGAAATCAATGATACTTAAAGAAATGTTGAAAGCAAATTCTAGGTTAGACAAAAAGGATTTTAAATTAGAAAAAAATATAAAAATTTTAGAAAATGCAATAAATGAAAAGGAAAAGAATAAAGCTAATTTAATAAAATTATATACTATGAATAAAATTACTGATGATGAGTTTGAAAAAATCAAGAATGAATATCAAGACGAAATTATGGATTATAAAAGTCAATTAATACAATTAAAAGTAAATAGAGATGCAAATGAAACTGGAAAAAATCAACAAAAAATAAAGAAGTTTTTTGATTTTGATACATTTGAATTAACAAAAGAATTTATACATGAAAAAATCGATAGGATATATGTACAAGGAATTGAAAAAAATCATGTTAAGCTAAAAATAAATTTCCACCTCGGCTTGGAAATGAGCGAGGTGGATAAAAAAAGTATCTGTTTAGGTCTTATTATATGTATACTTGGCGCACTAGCTTTTAGTTTTACACCGTATTTGTTACCTTGTTTAACGATTTCAGGTTCTTCTAAAGTTAATTCATCAATTTGTGGAGTAACAATACCATATCCTTTTACACGTACTTCTTCTAAAGCAATAGCTATTTTATCATATTCTTGTTTAGTTTTAGCAAAATCTTTTAAGAGCTTAAATATATCCCCATCAGATTTTATATCAAAGTTTGACATTTCACTTAGTACTTTATAAAACATTGAAGGTTTAATATTCATTTTTATTTTAATACAACCATTTTCTAGTTTGGCACTGTCTACAATTATACTATCAAATATTTCGCTTTCTTTAGAAAGTTCTTGTATTAGTTCGTTTATCTCACGTAGAGAGTAGTCTTTTTCAAAATGTTCTTTTACAGTTGAAATTACATTTTGTTTTAGCCAGTGATCAAAATCTAGTATTGAAAACCACTCTGGAAGACTAAATCCAATTTCTGTAACAGGGAATTCGTCTAATACTCTTTTGAAAATATTACTAAGATCATTTTGAGATAAATTAGCTACATCTAGTGGTATTACAGTGCTATCATATCTTTGTGACATTTCACTTGCAAGAGTTCTTGTTTGCTCATCATCTGGATGAGTTGAATTTAGTATTATAACAAAGGGCTTATTTAAAGCTTTTAATTCATTTACAACACGAGATTCTGCAACTACATAGTCGTTTCTACTAATATCTGTTATACTGCCATCTGTTGTTACAACAAGACCAATTGTTGAGTGATCTTTTATAACCTTATGTGTACCAATTTCCGCTGCTTTAGCAAATGGCATTTCTGATTCTGACCATGGTGTCTTTACCATTCTTGGCTGATCATTTTCAAGATGACCAACAGCTCCATCAACTAAATATCCAACGCAATCAACAAGTCTAGTTTTCATTTTTACGTTGCCCTCTAAATTTATCTCAACTGATTCATTTGGCACAAATTTTGGCTCAGTTGTCATGATAGTTTTTCCAGAAGCACTTTGGGGAAGTTCATCAAGGGCTCTGTCTTTTTTATGTTCATCTGATATGTTTGGAATTACAAAGTTTTCCATGAATTTTTTTATAAACGTAGATTTACCAGTTCTAACAGGACCTACTACACCAATGTATATATCACCATTTGTTCTAGATGATATATCTTTGTAAATGTCTATATTTTTCATTTAATACCTCCATTAAAAATACAATTCTAATACAAATATATTAGAATTGTTACTATTTATGCAAAACTTTTAAAAAAATGATAGATATTAAATATTAAATATAATCTTGTATTAAGTTAAAATGGTATTTTCAAATTATTATTTTAAATATTCTTTAAATAGTAAAATAATATATACAAGATAAGGTGTATAAGTTATATAGCAAAAAACAAAACTTTAGTAGACTGAAAAACAAAATTTTAATAGACTTAAAAATAAAAAAAGCTAATACTTATACGTTATAGTAAGTATTAGCTATAAATTTATGAAAAAAGTATGTTTCTTCCTGAAATAGCAGATGCAATTAGTATTACTAGAAGAATAAAAGTAGCTAGTAATATTATTCGTAAAAAAAAATCAAATACTGTTTTTAAAAAATAATCTTTAATAGATTCTGGTTGCTTTTTTTCAAAATTAGTATTTACATATCTATTGTCCCTATCAAAAATAATATTTCCATATTCATCACTTGGAAACTCACTGTATATAGTATTTAAAATTTGAGTTTTAGTAAACAATTCTTCTTTTAATCTTTC
>HF991946.1:3706-4275 GCA_000433135.1 Clostridium sp. CAG:921 | reverse complement strand
AACAATGGCAATTTATCTTGACGAAGATGAAATAATGGCGCCAAATGTATCAGAAAAAATAGAGTCTTCTACAGCAATTATAACTATGGGACAAGGTACTTATGCAGAAAGAAAATCTCAGGCAGAAGAGTATGCTATGCTTATTGATTCAGGAACACTACCTTTTTCTTTAAAAGTAGTAAGTAAAGAGTTTGTTGGACCATATATAGGTCAAAAAGCTTTAGAAGTAAGTATTGAAGCTGGTATAGTTGCTTTTGCAATTATATGTGTTATAATGTTTGTATTTTATAGATTACCAGGAATTATTTCTGTATTAGCACTTACAACATATGTTGCAATTAATTTGCTTATAATGTCATCAACAGGAATTAGTCTTACTTTACCTGGTATTGCAGGATTAATACTTTCAATTGGAATGGCTGTTGATGCTAATGTCATAATATTTGAAAGATTTAAAGATGAATTGAATAATAAACTTGCACCACAAAAAGCGTTTGAAAAGAGTTTTAAAAATGCTATGGCAGCAATTATTGATGGTAATGTTACTACATTTGCTGTAGCTATACTTT
>HF991946.1:0-3687 GCA_000433135.1 Clostridium sp. CAG:921 | reverse complement strand
ATACTTTTGTATATCTTTGGAGTTGGATCTATTAAAGGATTTGGAATAATTCTAGCAATAGGTGTTATTACAAGTTTATTTACAGCTGTATTAGTAACTAAATATTTGTTAAAGCAAATAATACCAGTAGCTAGTAAATTTAAAGGGCTATTTGGAATTAAAAAGGAGGTAAAATAGAAATGAAAAAAGATTTTTTAAAATATAGATACATTTTTTTAATTATCTCTTTTTTAGTTATTGTTGGTGGTATTTCGTATGGATTAATTACAGGATATAAATTTGATATTGATTTTAAAGGTGGAACTGTAATTCAAGCAGACTTAAAAGAAGAATTTGATAATAACGAAATTGAAAAAATAGTATACGAAGTAACAGGAAATAAACCACTAGTTCAAAAAGTAACTGGTGGAGAAGCATCAGTTACTATTACTTGTGAACCTATGGAACAGGAATTAGCAGATAAAGTAGTTGATTCTTTAAAAGAAAGATATACTAATATGGATGAACCTTCAACAAGAAATGTTCAGGCTTCATATAGTAAAGAGCTTCTATATTCTGCTATGCTTGCTGTTGGAGTTGCTATAGTAGTTATTTTGTTATATGTTGGAATTAGATTTAAGACACTTGGATTTAGTGCAGCAATAACAGCAATAATTGCTTTAGCACATGATGTACTTGTTGTAGTGGCTGTTTATGGAGTTATAAAATTCCCTATAAATTCTACTTTTGTAGCTGTAATACTTACTATTATTGGTTATTCAATAAATGATACAATTGTGGTATATGATAGAATAAGAGAAAACAAAAGAAAAGTTAGTAGATCTGCAGATTTAAAAGACACTATTAATCTTAGTATATCACAGGTTATGAAAAGAACAATACTTACATCATTAACAACTGTAACGGCAGTTTTAGTTGTATACATTTTTGCACTTATAAATAATCAACAAGTATTAAAAGAGTTTTCTTTACCTTTAATAATTGGCGTTATTGTTGGAACATATTCTTCTATATTTGTAGCATCATCACTTTGGTATACATTTGATACAATTGGTACGAAAATTAAATTAAAAAAAGGTGAAGAAGTCACTAAAAAGAGAAAATATAATAAGCGATAGATAGAGAATAATATCTTTGTAAATTATATGTGTGTAATAAAGGGATATAAAGAACTTCCAATTCTACTGAATAAAGTAGAACTGGAAGTTTTTTATTCTGCTGTTTATTTTAATTTCTTTTTACTATATAGTGCTAAATATTAAGGAAAAAGTTTCAAAATAACTAAAATATTCAAAAATTAGTCTATAATATTAATTATTATATTATCTAAATAATTGAATTCATATATACATAAATAATAATTTGAGCTATTTACATATTGAATAAATAATGTGTTTATTGTATAATTTTTTCGAGGGTGATATTATGCTAGGTAAACAAAAGAAAGACTTTATTTCAAAAGAAACAATTTTAAAAAATGTTAAAAACTATACTAAACTTCTAAATAGACAATGCAAAAATGATATTAATATTGATACTAAAGATGCGCTTTTTGGATTTTGCTCTGCACTTAACGAAGCAATTAAAAGGGAAAACGTTGATGGTGCTAATATATACAAGGAAATATGCAAAAATTTGATGAAACCCATTGGATATTTTGAATTTTTTGCCCAAACGTATAATCAGCAGTTTGAAAAACTCAAAAATGATAGAATATATGGTGACTACTTCTTTAAAGGAGAAGAATGTGCATATAACATAGATTTTGATGATATATACGAGTTTATGAGTTCTAGTACTGTTGGAAGTGAAC
Source organism: Clostridium sp. CAG:921 (assembly GCA_000433135.1). Classification (GTDB taxonomy): domain Bacteria; phylum Bacillota; class Clostridia; order TANB77; family CAG-465; genus CAG-465. The sequence continues at coordinate 1,874 of HF991946.1, read as the reverse complement.
CTCCTGAAGGAGGGTATTGCATTTATGAAGATATTAGTTCAAAGGAACAATTAATAAAGACAATTTATTTATCTAATAGAGCTGCAAAAATTGTACCTCGTATTGATGATATTTTTATGGATGAAGCAGTAAGCATTTATTTGAAAAATACAAAAAAAGAAGATAATCAAGTACTTCATGAAAAACTTAGATATCTTTATGAAAAAATTCTTGAAAGAACTACATTAAATGTTGATTTTATTAATAATTTAGCTAAATTTAAAAGAGTAAGTGCTAGTTATTATCAAAATCCAGTAAATATTGAAAGTTATAGCTCTACTGATGTTTATAAAGAGGTAGAAAAAGTATTGAAGTATGAAATTGAAAAAGCTTTTAATGATCCTCAAATAACATGTAAAGGTTTGACTAGCGATCTTGATAAATCTGCTATTGAACTTACACCTGAGTTATTATATAAGCATTCTGTGCTTGTGGAGATGTCAAATAACTTTTATTCAATTAAGGACTTTAATATAATAAAACTAATTGAAGAATATTTATATGATATAAAGAATATAAAAGAAAAATATGCCGGTAATGAAGAATTGATGGAAAAAATGCTAAATGAATATAAATCAAACCTTAGAATTACTTATGATGGAGATGCAAATAGAATGTCAGAAAATAAACGTTATAGTAGTGTAGTTAATATTGCACATAAGGGATACATCTCACCACTTTCTTTTCATTTCAGTTTGTTTGATATTCCGAAAATAGAAGAAAAAACTGGTGAAAATTTAGAATATGGGCATTTCGATACAATGAGCTTTAAGAAAGATGATAGATACATAAATTTTAATTATGATTTTCATTTTTCAAATAATCTATTCTTTAAATATTCGCATTATCAGTCGGAGATAATAGAAGACGTAGCAAAGAAAATAGCCAGTGACGAAGAAAGAGACATTAGAGAAAATCGTTCAGCCATATTAAGAATTGAAAGAAATCAAAAAAATTCAGCAGCTCTACAATTTCTTGAATTTCAAAAAAGAATGTTAAACTCATTGCAAGATTTTAATTTGACACAATGTGTGCCAGCAGTTCAAATGGCAGAAAAACTTAGTAAATATAGGAAGAAGTTTTCTGGTGTTGTAAGGTAAATATATTTTAAAATTTGGGAGGAATTATAAAATGTTGTGTAAAGAGGAAATAAAAAAAATGCTAAGTGAAAAAGATTATCCTCAGGTTTATTATGAATTAAAAAATGAATATGTACAAATTGTTTTTAATTTTGCTAAGGATCATGAAATTGAAGAAGATAACATTAATAAATTGTTATTTGTAATTGCAAATGAGTACCCAGAAATGTCATCATATTGTAGCATGATAGAACACTTTTTGTTTTGTTATGATGATGATTTAATTGATAGGTTAGATGATATGATCAGTTATTACAATGTAATAAAAACTAATTTTACTTGAGTTATTTCGTAATTTTATAATATTCGTGTTAATGGTGATATAATACATGAAAATATAATTGGTTTTAAGTTAATAGTTTATGTTGAAATTTTAAAAATTACTTAGAAATTAGAACAAAAAAGGTGGATACTTAAGAGGTTCATCTTTTTGTTATTTTATTTTCCTACAGAACAGCAACAGGTGTAGTTGAAAATTCATGAAATTTTCAATGTAGTTATTGACATTATAAACATTATTTGTTATAATTAATGATGTAAAAGTTATTTTTTACTTGCGAGTGTGGCGGAATAGGCAGACGCACAGGACTTAAAATCCTGCGGGCTTCAAAACCCGTACCGGTTCGACTCCGGTCACTCGCACCAATGACGTATCTGTTCGAACCAATAGAACAGATAGATACAAAAATCAATCAG
>HF991945.1:11744-12609 GCA_000433135.1 Clostridium sp. CAG:921 | reverse complement strand
CATAATAAAATCTGGTTTTAAATTGTTTTTAGATCCAGTAGAAACCGTTATTTCCAAACTTCCATCTAAAGTAAATTCATAATTTATTATTTGAGTTTTTATATCTATTCTCTCCATTCTCTCCTTAGATTTCTTTAATACCATTATATTTCGTTGATCTAAGAATTTTTCCATTCTTATTTGGTACGATTTTTTTATATTTTCAATTTCTTTCTTAGTTTTATCTTTTAACTTTTGAGTATCATATACCAAAGTAATTAAATATGTAGCAGCATATACTCTAGACATAATATTCTTTTCACTAACATCTACATATTCTGCTGCAAGTACAGTTATACCGGCTGGTAACACTTGATTTATTTGTTTTATAAAATAAGGTATCTCCACATATTCTTTTAGCATTATTTCAACGATCTCCCCAGTACTCTCAACCCCTACTGATAGCGGATGAGCAAATGTTAATTCTGGCTTTGGATTAAATCCATTTGAATACACAACTGAAATGCTAGCCCTTTGCAGACTCTGCGAAAATATTCTAACTAAGTCTAAGTGTGATAAAAATATTGCCTCTTTTGACTTACTATAAACTACTCTTAATTTCTCCATTTATTTATCACCTCATACAGTAAAATTATACCATAATAACGCAAAAAATCAAATAAATTTATTTTTTTCTTTTTATTTATAAAAAAATTATTCATTTATTTTTGCAATTAATTCTTTTAAAATGTAAAATTGATTTTTTACAAAACTAACTCTAAAAATAAATCGGTAAAATATAATTGCATTTTTTTATTGTTTCTTTTTCGTCTACATTGTTTATTTGTCTGTTTTCCATTACTATATTTCCATCTACTATTGTTGT
>HF991945.1:8486-11684 GCA_000433135.1 Clostridium sp. CAG:921 | reverse complement strand
GATATAACATCATGCAAAGGATTTTGATGTGACTTTGACATATCTACTAAGATTATATCGGCTTTTTTTCCAACTTCGATACTTCCTATTTCTTTTTCCATTCCAAGTGTCTTTGCACCATTTATCGTTGCCATTTTTAGTACTTCATAAGCATCTATTGATGTTGAATCTAACGTGCTTACCTTTTGTAAATAATTACAAAGTCTCATTTCTTCAAACATGTCAAGCGTATTAGTACTACCTGCTCCATCTGTTCCAAGTGAAACGTTAATTCCAAGTTTCAACATTTTATTTATTTTTGCAATTCCTGAGGCTAATTTACAGTTACTAACAGGATTATGCACAACACTAGCATTATATTTTTTTATTATTTGCATATCTTCATCAGTTACCCAAACACAATGTGCCAATATTAGTTTACACTTTTCAAAAGCTCCGTATTTTTCTAATAATTTAGTTGGAGTCATTCCATACGTTTTCAAGATTTGATCATGTTCAGTTTTTGTTTCATCCAAATGTATATGCATTGGCACATCAAGTTCTTGACACAATTTTATGCACTCCTCTATTGCCTCTTTATTACAAGTATAAAGTGCATGTGGTGCAATATTTACTTTAATTTTTCCTTTTTCAGTATCATTATATTTTTCATAAAGACGTCTTGCCTCAGCTAACCTTACATCATCACTATTTTTTACATCCATCACACATCTTCCAAGCATAGCTCTAATATTTGTTTCTTTTGCAGCTTTAGCTACATCTTCCATAAAAAAGTACATATCATTAAATGTAGTTGTGCCAGATTTTAGCATTTCAATACAAGCAAGTTTACTTGCATTATATATATCATTTGACTGCAGTCTATCTTCAATTGGCCATATTTTATTTTTTAGCCAATTCATAAGTTCTGTATCATCACTATATCCTCTAAAAATAGTCATCGCTGCATGATTATGGCAATTTATAAGTCCAGGCAAAACTGCCATATTAGTTGCATCAATAATTTTTTTGGCTTTCTCATCTTCAGCTTTTCCAATCTTTACTATTTTTCCATTTTCTATAAACAAATCAACTATTTTAGGATTTTTATCTATCATATTAATAACATAACCATTTTTTATAATAATATCATACATTGCCTTTTTCCCCTCTTCTTATAATTTTTCTTTCTTCATCATTCATATTCACATAAGCATAAGACATAACTATGCTTGGAACTTGTTCAAAATTATTTGCATCTAGTAAAAATTTAAACGTATCCTTTGGATTTTTTTGATATAACTTTTCAATTACTATTCCAGTAGCTTTTTGTATAATAAGTCTTTTATCATACATTACTTTCTTTATACAAAGGATGCAAAAATCATAATCCTCTTCAACAAGTCTAGTTAAAGAAATAATTCCAAGTCTACGTTCAAACACTCTGTCAGTATCAAAATACTCATTTATTTTATCAATTTCTACATCTTTATGATTTTTAGCATATTCCTCAGTGTCCTTTATGCAAAAAGCTTTACAATCTAAAAATTTTTTTAGTATGTCCTGTCTATTACTACTTTTAAGTAAAATTTCACCAAGTATACTTTCACCTGCTATATCAGCAAACTCAAGATTATCAATATTTTGCATGTTTAATTTTAAAAAAATAACTAAACTTTCTAGATTTTCATGTTCATTATAAAACTTAGCCATATATGAAAGACACACCAAAGCAAAATACCTCAAATCATGGTACACCGAATTAAAAAATGGTACCAGTACCTCTAAGCTAATAGATTTATATTTATGATAAACAAATTCTCTTAAAGCAATATTAGAAATTCCAATATACATATCATTTAAAGCATAACCTCCATTTTTTACATGTAAACGTTCATCTTTAAATTTCACATCTTTTACCTTTGGCAAATTTAGTATTTCATGCAAAATTTCAATGCTATTTAATGTACATATATAATCCTTAGACTTTGTAATATATGATCCAATTACATAACTATTAATATCATATTCTAGTGCTTTTGATAGTACTTTAAAATTTACACCACCATCAACTTGAATGATTTTATCTTTAAACATTTTTCTTGCACATTCTACTTTTTCATACGTATTTTCAATAAAACTTTGACCGCCAAGACCAGGTTCAACGCTCATGATTAAAAGCATATCAAATTTTTCATTAAACTCTTTTAATTTTTCTATACTTGTATTAGGTTTTACACTAACACCTATTCTAATATTCTTGCTTTTTTTTACTTCACACAAATAATTTAGAACTCTAGAAAAATTTGGTATTTCATAATGAATAGTTATACTATCTGCTCCATACTCTAGTGCTTTTTCTAAATATCCATCTTCTATTGGTCTTTCTACCATAAGATGTACATCAGTGTAAAATCCATATTTTTTAACTATTTTTATCTCACTGATATCTACTCCAGTATTTGATACAAATTTATTATCCATAACATCAATGTGAATAGAATAATTAAATTTTCCTTCAAACTTATTTACAAAACTAAGTAAATTTGTTAATTCTTTTGCATCTAAAATAGATATAGACACATTTTTCACTACTTTCACCTCACTTGTATCTTCTTTCATAATTTTCTTTTAACTTGTTATAAATATATACATATCTTTCATACCTTCCTTTATCAATTTTACCACTTTTAACAGCAGATTTAACATTGCAAACCTTTTCACTTTCTATAACATGTCTGCAATCATCATATTCGCAAATACAGTCAAAAAATTCAGGATAGTATTCTTTTAATTTTTTATGTTCTATATTATACAGTTCATAGCTTGAAAATCCAGGAGTATCAAATATATAACTTCCTTCATTTAGTTTGTATAACTTAACATACTTTGTTGTATGTTTTCCTCTATTTGTTTTACTTGCAATATCACCTATAAGTATATCTTCATTTTTTAAAATAGATTTTATAATACTTGATTTTCCCACACCAGAATTTCCAGAAAAGGCAGATATTTTTCCATTCAAATCTGCAATTAATGATTCTAAGTTTAGCATATTTTTTGCACTCACATACTCTACTTTTATTTTTAATTTTTCATATACATTCTTTATATACTCCACACTTCCATCGTCAATATCTATTTTATTTACACATATAACTGGATTTATCTCATTTGAGAAGCAAAAAGCCAACTGCATATCAAGTAAAGTATAATCTG
>HF991945.1:0-8466 GCA_000433135.1 Clostridium sp. CAG:921 | reverse complement strand
TATAATCTGGCATAGGATTATTAGCAGAAATTACAATTATCATCTGATCAATATTTGCAACAGGTGGCCTTATAACACTATTTTTCCTAGGATTTACTTTATTAATTAAAAATTCATTTCCAACCCTCTCAAGTTCAACAAAATCACCAACAATCACCCCAGATTTTTTCTTTACATTACCTCTAACACGAGCTTCTATCCTCTCATCATTCATATCAACAATGTATTTATCCAACAAAATTTCAGTAACTCTTCCAACCAAACAAAACACCTCACAAAACCATCATCACACATATAATACAACAAAAACTGTCCAATTGCAACAGAGTTAGTTTTGTAAAAAGTATTTTTTGCATTATAAAGAGTAAAAATTTCACAAAACTTTCACAAAAATAGCTCCACATAGAAATACACGTATTTCACATGGAGCTATTTTTTATCTATTATTTAATATATTTTTTATCCATTTCTTTTGTTGCTTATTCATCTTTGTTTCATCATATGCTAGTTCTCCTTGTTTTACAGATAAAAATTTTTCATATATAGTTCCTTTCATGCTTGGAAAAATATCATACATAGTCTTACCAGATGTTGAAAAATCCCCATCACCAGTATAAGTCATACTAGTTTTATTAGCACTAAAATATTCCTTTTCAAATACTCCTGCCGTTTGCATGCTAATATCATTTAAATAAATATCCAATTTTGACTGAAAAGAAGCTATATCTGTTTCAAAAGTAGCTTGACTTGCCGCATTAATAGAATTATTATTTGATATATTAATAATTACAGTAGTAGTCAATATCAAAATCACGATTACCGTAATAACTAAAGCTATCATAGATATACCATATTTTTTAACCATGTGTTTCCTCCTAAAATTTATTGTTCTATAACGTAAAGTGAAAATCTAAAGCCAACATTTGCATATGCTTTATTTTTTTCAACATAATTTAATGTGTTAATAGACTGTGAACCAGTAAAAGATTTATAATCTCCTCCTGCAACAGCTACTAAATCATTTTCACTATCTATTACAAATTCACCTAGATTTCCAGCAAGATCATATATTTCTTTTATACAATTTAAACTGTATGCCCCTGTAGTATATAGTAATGCTCTATTTGTTAGTTTAGAGTTTTGTACAGTATACACTTTTCCATCGTCTTCACTTGCTAATGCTTTAAGATTTTTTATTTCAAATGAAGTATTAAGGTAATTTCCCCACTTAGAACTATTTTTCTCACTTTCTTTTCCAACAAATTTTGAAATTTCCTCCCATTGTTCCTTATATAATAAATATGACGAAAAGTCATTATATTCATTATTGCTTGCCACATTAGAAGCAAAATTAATAGCCGATTCATTGCCTAATGAAAAGCATATATTGTTCTTAGGCTTTCTGTTTGGTTTACTAACTGCTTTTGTTCCTTCAATAGATGTTTCATACCTTGCAACATAAAATCCACCATAATTTTTTATACTCTCAAAAATTTTAGGTTTTTTATCATCATAACCACTATAATCATAAAAATCATTTACTGGAATCCAAACATACTCATTACCTCTAGAATCAAAGATTATATATCCATTATCTATCGTTGTCCCTTCCAAATAATTAAAATATAGTGGAACATAGGGGATCTTCTTTTCCTTTGCTAGCAACTTATCAGATGTCCCCTCACCTAAATTTCGTCTATCAATTTTTGCCTCTTCTTCTTTCTTTTTTTCTTCATCTTCAGCCCTTATTGTTTCAAGACTAACTAAATTATTTCCTAAAACTTCTTTTGCCCACCTACACTTATCTTCATCAGTTATTGATGTAATGTCTATCTTACCTTTTGATATTTTTATGTATTTTTTAGCTGAGCTCTTTTTCAACCTAGTCAAAATGTCATATATAGTTCCATCAACTTTATCACAATTATACGTGATACCATTATCATCAGCGTAAAATCCATCTTTGTTAAAATCTGCACCTGGTCGACTAGTAGAAAATTTTGCCAAATATATTCCAAGATCATAATCAAATGATTCCAAATCTGATTTAAATTTGTTTTCCTCAACTGCACCTGCTTCTATGCTACTTTTAGTTATCAAAATAACACAAACTATAATTACAATAATTCCAATTGCAAGTGCTAAAAACGAAACGGCACTCATACCTGTTCTCTTATTCACAAGCAACACCTCATACACATAAATTATATCATATAATTTATATAATTGTATTTCTTTTATATTACTTTTTTATTACAATAAAATTTCATATCATATTTTGCTGTTTACCTCATATACATTTATTATGATAAACTTGTACAAAGGAGTGAATTTTATGTGGCATACTTTTTCTTCTACAGAAACAGAAAAAAGACTAAATACAAATATTTCAAAAGGACTAAGTACAAAAGAAGCAAATGCTAGACTAAAAAAATTTGGATACAACAAAATAAACGAAAAGAAAAAAAATAATATCATAGTAAAATTTTTAAATGAATTTAAAGATTTTATGATAATAATACTTTTAATATCAGCAGTAATATCGGCAGCTCTTTCCTACATCCAAGGAACAAATGACTATATGGATTCAATAATTATAATAGTTATTGTATTTTTCAACGCTATAATGGGTTTAATTCAACAAAGCAAAGCTGAAAAATCACTAGAAGCACTAAAAAAACTCTCATCGTCTAACGCTAAAGTTCTAAGAGATGGAAAATGGAACTCTATTCCATCTATTGAACTGGTTCCTGGGGACATTATTTCACTAGAATCTGGCAATTTAGTTCCTGCGGACGCTAGACTCATAGAGTCATATAACTTAAAAGTTGAAGAGTCAGCTCTTACTGGCGAATCAAATTCCATATTAAAAGATTCAAATGTTAAATTAACTTCAAATGTACCAACGTCTGATATGATAAATATGATATTTTCCTCTACAATAATCACAAATGGACGTGCAAATGCAATAGTAACTGAAACTGGAATGATGGCAAAAGTAGGAAAAATAGCACACATGATAATTGATAGTCAATCAAACGAAACGCCACTTCAAAAGAGACTTTCAGACGTTGGAAAAAAATTAGGAATAATTTGCATTCTAATTTGCATTACCATATTTATAATTGGGCTTATCAAAAATATAAGCTTTACTGAAATATTTATGACTTCAATTGGTTTAGCAGTAGCTGCAATTCCAGAAGGTTTACCAGCAATTGTTACAATAATGCTATCCATCGGAGTTACAAAAATGGCTAAAAAAAATGCAATTATTAGAAAATTACCAGCTGTTGAAACTCTTGGAAGCAGTAATGTTATATGCTCTGATAAAACTGGAACGTTAACCCAAAATAAAATGCAAGTTGTATCCATTTGCGGATTAAATGGTATATTTTCAAAAAATTCTATAAACTTGAAATTTGCATTAGAGCTTGGAAGTATGTGTAATGATTCTATAGTTACATCAACCATAAAAAAAAGCGAGGTTACTGGTGATCCAACAGAAGTTGCTATAGTTGAAGCTGCAATAAAAAACAAATCATATCAAACTATCAAAACAAGAATTAATGAAATTCCTTTTGACTCTACAAGAAAGATGATGACAACAATACATAAAACTAAAACAGGATACAGAGTAATAACTAAAGGAGCGCCAGATGTAATTATAAAGAAATGTCAAAACTATTTTGATAACCAAATAGTATCTCTACTTACAATTTCTAAACAAAATCAACTTTTAAAACAAAATGAAAAAATGGCAAATGAAGCACTTAGAGTACTAGCAGTAGCATACAAGGATATTTCAGTTCTTCCAAAATCAATTACTAGTAACTCTATTGAAAATGACTTAACTTTTGTTGGATTTATAGGAATGATAGATCCACCAAGACCTGGAGTATTTGAATCAATATTAACTTGTAAAAAAGCAGGAATAAAGACAGTTATGATAACAGGCGATCATATACTAACAGCTGTGGCTATAGCAAAAAATTTAGGAATTTTATCCAGTGATGATTTAGCAATAAGTGGTAGTGAATTAGATAAAATGCCACAACATACACTAGAACAAAATATAATGAAATATTCAGTTTTTGCAAGAGTATCACCCGAACATAAAGTAAGAATTGTAAATGCTTTCAAAAAAAGAGGTTGTGTCGTAGCAATGACCGGTGATGGTGTAAATGATGCACCTGCCCTAAAAAATGCAGATATAGGTATATCCATGGGAAAAAATGGCACTGATGTTGCAAAAGAAGCCTCAGATATGATTTTAACCGATGATAACTTTGTAACAATTGTTGAAGCTGTAAAAGAAGGAAGACATATATATGATAATATTAAAAAAGCTATACATTTTTTAATAGCTACAAATGTAGGAGAAATCATAACCATTTTCTTTGGTTTGCTACTAGGTTTTGACAGTCCACTCCTTGCCATACATTTATTATGGATAAATTTAGTAACAGATTCCCTACCCGCAATTGCACTTGGAATGGAACCTATAGACAAATATGCTATGTATAAAAAGCCAAAAAATCCTAAAAAAGGAATATTTTCAGACGGATTATGGTTTGATATAATATTTGAAGGAACAATGATAGGATTTTTAACCCTATTTGCATTTTACATTGGAACAAAAAATTTTGGAATCGATATTGGAAGAACCATGGCATTTATATGTTTAAGCATGTTAGAACTAGTGCACAGCTTTAATACAAGATCTGATAATTCCATATTTTCAATTGGACTATTCAGTAATTTATATATCCTAGGAGCATTTATACTTGGATTTATACTCCAAATAAGCGTTGTAACCATCCCCTGCCTACAAAAAATTTTTAATGTAGTACAACTAAAAGGCAGTCAATGGATATTCGTAGGATTTGTATCACTTCTACCAATACTAATAATAGAATTCAGAAAAAAAACACACGAAATAAAATATGGAAAGCAAATTTATCCATCCACCACTCGAGTTAGTTTTGTAAAAAAATAAAATTGTATTAAATAATAAAAATTTAGGCAATAAGAAAACACTGAACTTAAACTACAAATTCAGTGTTTTCTTATTTTTAAAAAATTCCCAATGCCATCATCAAAAAAATAATGACAAAAAATGCAATTACAAGACGCACGATAACCCGAATAAAAAATCCTATTGTATCTGCAATCACATATAACAAAAAGCCTAACACCAAAAACATTACTAATGCTTCCATATCCATATCCTCCATTTTCGAAATTTTATATATACTACGCTTGTAATTATATCATTAAACACAGCAAAAGTCAATTCTTATGTTAACTTATCAAAATTTTCTGTGTAACTATACTCATGACAATTACAAGAATACATGCAAGTATTAACGTATAATCTTTAAACATGAATATGATATCTTTGTCATTTTTTATTTTTATAGCATGTTTACATAATGTTTTTCGGTTTTTTACTAAAAATACAATAATTGCAATTATACCTACAATAATTAAAAGCAAATAAATCAGATTTATACTCGTAAGTACCACTTTATTCTCATGAAAAATCAATTCAAATGCGCTATAACCATTATTCAAAAAATGCAGTAACATACTAGGAACAATACTATTAGTTTTTAATGTCAACATTGCAAATATAACTCCTGCTAAGAAAGCAAAAATTGCTTGTGATATATTCATATGAATTGCTGCAAATAACAGTGCTGAAGCAATAACCGCAAAAACTTCACCGTATTTTTTAGAAAAAGACAATACTGCTCCCCTAACGTACAATTCTTCAAAAATTGCTGGTAATACAGCTATATAAATAAAAGAAAGTATTTTTTGAAATGTGGTATCGAAATTATATAAATTGGCCTTATCAATCACATCATAATTTAATCCAAGTTTTTCAAAAACAATGCCTAGAATTATTTGTATAACTGCCATTATAGGCACACACATAATAAAGTATATTATACTTTGTTTTAGATTACATTTCTTTTGTTCTTTTCTAACATGTGTTTTTATAAATATTGTTGGTAAAATAAGTGATATAACAAAACTAATCATATTAAATATTAAATTTAATTCTGTAATTCCAACATTAAACTTAGCTGATAAAGAACTAGAAAACATCAAAAATACAATTTGAGTTACTATAGTAGTAACTACAAAAATTATAACTGACATACCTATTACATGACCGTACTTTGAAAATTCAATCTTTTTAATTTTTTCATTTTCAGTTCTTTCAACATCTAATATTAAATCATTATTCTTTTTCGACTTTTCATTATAATCCAATATTCCTTTTTTAAAAATTTTAGCACAAAAGTTAAAAATTACTGGAATCATCAAAATATTAACTAAAATTGCACATAGAACATGTACTACTCCCACATTAGATACAATCATTAAGGCGGGAATGAAATACATAGAAAATATTGGTACAAATGAGAGTACATTTATTAAAATATTAGTTTCTTTTAATGGATTTATTGTAATGGTTGCTAACGTATAAATTATCATATTTATTGTAAGTAACAATATAGTAGCATTTCCAGACTCGGTTATATTAGTAGTTTTTGATGACAATGCAGCTTGAATTGCACATTGAATAAAAACAGTAATTATTAAAAATATCAAAACTACAAATACATATAAAATAACATTCATATCAACATTTCTTGAAATATTACTTACCATATTAACGCTATTAACATTAAATATAGAATTTAATAAATAATTAACATATTGTCCTATTAAAAAATATACAATTGAAAACATCACCTGAATCAAAATAGTTAAGTTCACACTTAAAATTTTAGAAATCAGATATTCTTTTTCTGAAATACTTGTTAAAACATATTCTATAGACTTTGAAACTTTTTCTTGAGATATATCATTAGCAATTTTGCCAAGAACTATAATAAGAATAAGCAAAATCGCATAATTTGACATATTTTGAAGTATTTGCTTACTATTTGCGTTTTCACTATCTACACTTGTCATTATTCGTTCTATTTTTGGTTGACTTAATATATTTTCTACTTTTTCTTTGTCAATACCGTATTTTTTCATAAGTAATTGATTTTTAGAATTGGAAATCGCATCATAAATTACATTATAGTATTTTGTATCTATTCCTTCTTTTGAAATTACTTTTGCAATAAGTTCATTATCAGAGTTTTCAACATAAACTATCACTTTATTTTTTTCAAAACTTTTAGCATCATATTCCAATTTATCTTTTTTAGTAAGCTCAACGCCCGAATAATCTTCTAATGTTAACACACTATCCAATAAGTTTTTATAAACCACACCAGACTCATCTACCAATTCTATTTTAAACTTACTTTGTTCTCCAGAAATATTACTTGATTTAAATATGTTTTTTACTGTGTTAAAATTCAGAGCTACTATTGAAACTATTAAAAACACTATATTTAGTACTATAAACCATTTATTTTTTATATTTTTCTCGACAGTATACTTAATTAAATTCTTGACTTTATTATTCTTCATATTTGCTACCTACCTTATCAATAAATATATCATTCAAGCTTATCTCATTAGTGCTAAAACTAGTAATAGAAGACGTCTTTAAAAGGTTAAAAAGTCTATGAATCATATCATTATTTTCAACTTTAACAAGTACACTATTATCTTCAGTTCTTCTAATATCTTTTATTCCTTCAGTATTTTTTATTATATCATAAGTATATTTTCCAATTTCACCAGTTATCTTTACTTCTTTTTCTGTATATTGATTCTTTATCTCCTCTAAATTTCCATAAACTAAAGTCTTTCCTTTATCAATTATCAATATGTCTTCGCAAAGCATTTCAACATGATCCATTCTATGCGACGAAAATATTATACTCTTCCCATCATTTTTTAATTCTAATATTATATTTTTTAATTCTTCAACACTAAGCGGATCTAGACCAGAAAAAGGTTCATCCAAAATAATTAACTTGGGATCATGTAAAACAGCAACTATAAATTGTATTTTTTGTCTATTTCCTTTCGATAAATCCTTTATTTTCATATTTATATACTCTAAAATTTTAAATTTCTTTAGCCAATAAAATGCTTTATCCTTTATATCCCCTTCATTCATAGATTTTAAAGAACCATAATATAACAACTGTTCATAAACTGTATATGTTAGTATTAAACTTCCCTCTTCTGGTAAATAACCAATCTCATCACTAACCTTTTTATTAATCTTTTCACCATTATACGTAATATTACCAGCATCAGGCGTTATTATATCCAAAATAGATCTAAAAATGGTAGATTTCCCAGCACCATTTCTGCCCAACAACCCGAAAATTTTTCCATCTTTAACTTCAAATGAAACTTCATCAACAGCCAACTTATCACCAAAAAACTTAGTCAGCCCACTAACCCTCAACACAAAATCACCTCATAAAAAATTATACAAAAATCTATCACCACTGTCAAGAGTTAGTTTTGTAAAAA
>HF991944.1:3984-4974 GCA_000433135.1 Clostridium sp. CAG:921 | reverse complement strand
TCTTTCCAAATTTTGTAACTAAATTTTTTCTTCTTGATATTTGACCATCTAAAAAATCAGTAATTGCAGCTACTACAAATATTCCAAAAGCAGTCCAAAGTGTCCATGTCCACTCTGTTGGAAGAGCCATTGCAATTATAAAAAAAGGTACTAATATTATCCTCAACATTGTTAATTTATTTGGTAAATTCATCTTTTTTAACATTTATATTCCCCCAATACACGACTATTATATCAAACATGATTTAACTAGTCAACAAAATTCTTAAACTAAAATAAGATTTCACAACTTTATCACCATAATATTTATTTCAAACATACAAATGTTGCAAAAGTTCCAAAATCACTTCCATCTTTTTTTGAAGCTCTACATGAAAAAAATTTATCGCTATTACAACATGTACATATATTGCATGTTGCTATGTTTTCTTTTCTTATCCCAGCTTTTAAAATATCACCAATTATTAGTTTTTCCATATCAATATGAAATCTCTTTTTATTATTCTCATAAAAAATATATTCTGATTCATTTTTCCAAACATTCGTAAATTTTTCTTTAAATTCAAGCTCTTCACTACTAAAGCAACAACTTCTTATATGAGGTCCAATACAAACTATCAAATCATTTATATTTGAATCATATTCACTTTTTAAAATATTTATTACATTCATATATATTTTTGCAACTGTACCTCGCCATCCACTGTGTATGTTTGATACAATATTTTTTATTGGATCATATATTATAATTGGAATACAATCTGCTGTTGTTATATAAGTTGTAATATTTTTTTTCTCCACTATATAAGCATCAAATTCCTCTTTATTATCCTTTGAAAATAAGTACTCATCCTTATTTTTATCGTTTAATATTAAAATATTATTACTATGCGTTTGAGTAGCTTTACATACACTTTCAAAATTTACTTTTAATTCATCACAACATATTTTTAAATTTGTACTAACATTTTCTATTTCACCTTTTACAGT
>HF991944.1:3715-3974 GCA_000433135.1 Clostridium sp. CAG:921 | reverse complement strand
CTTTTACAGTCTTTCTAAAATTTAAACTATCATATGGCTTTTTACTAACGCCACCATTTCTTAGTGTTATTGCATGTGTTAATTTTTTTTCATATTTTTGCAATATTTTAAATTTTACAAAACTAACTCCAAAGCTTCCATTTATTATTTCATAATCTTTTTCTTCTATTTTTTTCACTTCCTTATACTTCTATTACATCTTCTAATTCAAATGAATAAATATATTTTTTAGCTACATTATATTTTGTTAATTTTTCAA
>HF991944.1:856-3707 GCA_000433135.1 Clostridium sp. CAG:921 | reverse complement strand
TTTGTTAATTTTTCAATTGCATTTGCATATATGTCTAATTGAAGTTTATATTTTTCTATGTAATAATTTCTATCAATTGATTTATCAGTTTTAAAATCTATTAAATAGGCATTATCATTGTCATCTACATAATATAAATCAATTACGCCTTGTATTGTACTATTAGAATAAATTGTGTTTTTTAAAACAAACTCTTCTTCTTTTTTTACAATCTTAGCATTTTTAACATCTTTTCCTATCTTTGAATTTAAAAAATTATATATTTTATTAACGTTTATATATTTTGTATCTTCTTTATTTATTACATTTTTTACTTGCATTTTTTCAATATATTCTTTCAAGCTTTCTTTACTATCAATCTGATTAAAATCTAGTATTTGTAATATAAAATGGATCAATGTACCTTTTCTAAGTGATGTATAGTGCTTTGATTTATCAAAAAATTCAGAAGGAAGTTTATATTTTTCAGATGTATCTTTAGAAAATAAACTATTTTTGTTAACTTCTATATCTTTTATACTTTCTTCTTTTAACTCACTAACACTAACTCTGCTTGATGAGTTCACATCGTTTTCAAATTCATATTTAAATTTAAAATTATTTAGTGGCAATACTTCATCATTTTCATTGAACTTAATTTTTTCTATAATTGAAAATTTATTTTCTTGGCTTTCATTTTGAATAGATGATACATCTAAAGCAAGCTCTTCAATGTTAGCTTCTATTTTTCTTATTTCAAATATCTTTTCATTACTACTTAAATCTTTTAATGCCATATTTATATTTGCAAAATAAGAATTATTTTGAGAAACAATCATTGGTTCAATTGCACTTTCATTATATATTACAAATTGTTTTTCATTATACTTTTCATAATTTTCTAAACTTGAAAAAACTATGAGTTTTTCTTTAGCTCTAGTAAAAGCTACATATAATACACGCAAAGCTTCAGATCTTAGTTCTCTTTTTGATATGTTCTTTATTGCTTGCTTTATAACAGATGGATACGTTATTCCATAATCCTCATTTACAACATTTATTCCAATTCCTAGATCTTGATGCATTACTACAACATTTGAAAGCTCTTTTTCATTATATTCTGATGTAGTGTCACAAAGCACAACAATAGGAAATTCGAGTCCCTTTGATTTATGTATTGTCATAATTCGTACCACATCTTCACTCTCTCCAATTATCTTTGCTTCCCCATTTGAGTTTTCAAGTTTCATAAGATTATCTATATACGATATATATGAATTTAGTGTATAATTATTATTTTTCTCATAATCCCTTGCTATATCAATTAATAAGTTTAAATTTGCAATTTTAAGCTCACACATCTTATCTAAATAATATTGAGTATATATGCTTGTTTCTTTATACATCTTAACTAATACATCAGATATATTATAAATTCTAGAATAATTTCTAAACTTATCAATCAACTTCAAAAAACTATCTATTTTTTCAAAAAGTTTATCATCTTTTAATAATCCCATATTTTTAGATAATTCTAAGTCATTTTTATAAATAATTAAACTGTCATAAACACTATTTTTCTTATTATCTTTATAAAGTTTTATATTTGCTAATTCATCTAAAGAAAAATTTCCAATTACACTATACATAATACTAAGCATATCTATATCATTTAAAGGATTATCAATTATTCTTAAAAAAGCAATTACCTGCCTTATTTCATCACTTAAAAATAAATTTGTAGAAGTATCACAATATGCTGGTATTGAAAATTTCTTTAAAGCTTTTTCTAAAATACTCCCTTTGCCTTTTATTGCTCTTGTAAGTATTACTATATCATTCCACCTTGCATCTCTAAATTCATTTTTTTCACTATCAAACACTTTGAAATTGTTTTTTAGTTCACTTATTCTTTTAGCAATGTACATTGCCTCTTTTTCAAATTTCTGCATTTCTATAATCTCTTTTACAGTATCGTCCTGATTTTCTTCATACTGCTCTTTATTCTTTTTATTATTTATGTCAATTATATTAATTTCAGTACTATAATCTTGAGATTCATAATTTCTGTACCACTTTGCCCCATATTTTAATGTTTCAACGTCAGTATATAAGCATTCACCCATTTTCTTTGACATTATTCTTGAAAAAATATAATTTATACTATCAATTACATTTTTCCTACTTCTAAAATTTTCATCTAATACTATTTTTACATCATTTTCTGAGTTATCATAAGTCTCATACTTCTTATTAAAAATTTCTGGTCTTGCTTGTCTAAACTTATATATACTCTGCTTTATATCTCCTACCATAAACCTATTATTTTCTCTTGAAACAGCACTTAATATATATTCTTGTACAAAGTCTGTATCTTGATACTCATCTGTATATACTTCTTCATACTTTTCTTGTAAATTCTTTGCAACTTTTGTAACCTTTTCATCTTTATATAATAACTCTAAAGCCAAATGATGTATATCGTTAAACTCCAATAAATTTTGCTTTTTCTTCTCTTTAGTAAATTCTTTATCAAAAAGTAATAAAAAATCATACAAATATAGCAAATACTCATATGCAACCTTATTATCTGAAATTATATTTTGTGTATTTTCATACATACTACCTGAAATCTTGTCAAATTCTTTTTTTAATACATTATTTCTATAATCTTTTATCTTATCTTTTAGCTCTACATTACTAACTTTTACTAGTAAATTTTTCTTAAATACACTGTTTGCAAGTTCATTTTGAAACGTATCCCACTTATTAGATTCATTCAAACATTTTTTTAGTATTAAAATATCATCATCTAAAAGTTCAACATGCCTTACAAATTCGTCATTACCAGCAATTTCCTCTCTTAAGTTTT
>HF991944.1:0-806 GCA_000433135.1 Clostridium sp. CAG:921 | reverse complement strand
TTTCCAACAGCGTCATCCATTATTATTTTTCCAAAATTAGTTTCAGATAAATCCAAAATATCTTCATTATACATCTCAATAGCATTTTTTAGATATTTAAAAGGATATGGAAAACTTTGAATATATGTATATACCCTAAGTAAAGTTGAAATTAAATTTTCCTCTTTCCCACCAAACAATTCTAAAACCTTATATAAATCATTCGTATTTTCATATTTACTTTCTAGTACAGATTGCATGGCTTTATTCTTTAGTATTTCAGACTTTATATTATCGCATATTTTAAAATTAGGATCTATCCCTAATACATTAAAATTATTTTTTACCAACTCAATACAAAAAGAGTCTAATGTTGTTATACTTGCTCTTTTTAAAAGCTTCATTTGTTTTTTTACAAAACTAACTCTATCCCCTGCTACCAATTTCTTACTAAAAGCTTTATGTAGTCTTTCCTTTAACTCATGTGCAGCAGCATTTGTAAATGTTAACACCAATATCTTGTCTATATCTACTTTATAATCTATAACTTTTTCCATTACTCTTTCTATAACAACCGCCGTCTTACCACTCCCCGCAGATGCGGCAACCAATATATTCTTA
Organism: Clostridium sp. CAG:921; assembly: GCA_000433135.1. Classification (GTDB taxonomy): domain Bacteria; phylum Bacillota; class Clostridia; order TANB77; family CAG-465; genus CAG-465. The sequence continues at coordinate 206 of HF991944.1, read as the reverse complement.
TTCTGCAAACTTATAGCTAACTTTTGCTTATCACTCCACTCCATAAAACACCCCACAGCAACTACCATATCACCTATAATTATATCATGAACAAAAATTAAATCAACACCCCCATCTCCCAAGTTAGTTTTGTAAAAAACATGAAAAGCATTGATTTTTAGCCATTTTATATTTTCACCTTGATTTTTATTTTTTTCTAGTGTATA
>HF991943.1:4719-10640 GCA_000433135.1 Clostridium sp. CAG:921 | reverse complement strand
ATAAAAAATTCAAAGAAGGTTGTAGATACTATTACTTTAAAAATAAATAGAGCAGGAAAAGAAGTGGAACTAAAAGTAACACTTGCCTCTGATGATACTGAAAATTCAAGTATTACAAATTAATAGCTTGATGGAGTGACTAATTATATGTTGTTATAAAAAATATTAAAAATTAAAATAAAAATTAAAAATTAAAATAAAAATTAAAAATAAAAATAAAAAGATCAACCGTGACTTAAATAAAGTTATAGTTGATCTTTAATTTATATAAAATGTCCTATATAAAATTGTAATAGAATTGTACACTTTATATATTTATTTTTTGCAAATTTTAAAAAATTTAATATACTCTATTCCCAGTAATATTTACTATAACAAATCCGTATTCACCATTTGTTATAGTATTTGAGCAGTATTCACATTTACCAGACTCTGTTATACTAATAGGCGCACCACAACAAGGACAATTTGTTATATCAAAAATATTTGAGCTATTGTTGTAGCTACTTTTAACACCATTTTTTCTTGCAAATGTAAGAATATATTTCATAACTAAGTTTGTATCTTTATATCCTTTTATTACATTTTTTGTGTATTCATCAATAATGTAATCTTTTAATGTAGCAATGATGCTAACATCTATAAATTCGAAGTCATCTTTTACTTGGTAGTCTATAATTTTTATAGAACTTATATTTATTTCATCTACCATGTTAATTTGATGTTTAATAACATATTCTTGTAACAACTTTCTATGATTATTAAATAGTACGTCATTTTCTAAAAGCCTAATTGTTTTCCAATCTCTATTTGTCCAAGCATTTTGTAATTTTATAAAAGAATCTTTTGCAAAGGATAAGAAGTCAATTTCATTAAATTTTATATCATTAAATCTGATTGTTTCTACTATATTTTCACTAGTAGTATCATAGTCTTTTTCATCGTCATTTAAACCATATTTGTTGTTAATCTTTGAACTGTCAGTAAATTTTGGTGGCTTTAGTCTTTTATCTAAATAATTATTTATTATCTCAAGAAAAATCATAAATATTAAAAATCCAATAAAAAAATAAAATTTCCAGCTCTTAGTAATATAATCTAATGTAGAATTTCTATAGCTTGCGTATAATGTTTGATTAATGGACATTATAAAAATTAAAAATATAAGTATTAATTTAAAGTATTCTTTTCTTTTCAAAATATCACCTCTAGTAAAAAAATAATTTTATGACATAAAATATATATCAAATTGATAAATAATAATTTATAAAAAAGTAACTTGATTAAATTAAAAATTCAAGTCACTTTTTTATTAAAAATAGTAGCGCTTAACGTAGTCCCTCTATATTAGTAAGAACAAAGTCATGATCACCAGTAGTTATAACACTTCCACAATATTCACATTGACCAGCAGAAGTAATTTGAGTTGGAGCACCACAATTTGGACAGTTCGTAGTAGAAATATTACTTGTTCCAACAACAGTTTTAACACCATTTTTTCTAGCAAATGTAAGTTTATATTTCATAGTCCAATCTTTATTTTTATCGCCTTTTACAACTTGTTTTGTGGTAGCATCAATAATATAATCATTCATTATAGCAGATAATGCAACTTCAATAATTTCTTTGTCACCGTCAAATCTATGAGCTATAATTTCAGCAGCATTAATATTAATTCTTTCTATAACATTTATTTGATTATTATTTATGTACTCTTGTAATTGAGCATTATGTTGTTCAAATAGTTCATTGCTTTCAAAAGGTCTAATAACTTTCCAATCTCTCTTTGTCCAAGCTTGTTGGATCTTTAAAAATACATCCCTTGCCCAAGATAAGAATTTATCCTCAGAAAAATTAGGATCAGTTGTTCTTATTTCCTCAGCAATTTGTTTTGTGTTACCGCCAATTCCAGATGTCATATCTTTATATACATCTTTTACTTTATTAAGATCAGTAAGATCTTTTATGCTTGTTATTTTTCCTTTAGATTTACCGTAAAGATATAAGAAAATAACAAATACAACGCCAATAATTATTAAAGGAACAAGTGAACCACTTCCAGATGAAGATGAACTGCTGTAACTGCCACTGTAACTACTACCGCTACTACTTGAACTATTATCGTACCTATTTATATTACCAACATCTGCAAATGTAAATGTTGAAAATACTACAAAAGATAATACAAGTAATAAAATTGCAAAAAATTTAATATAATTTTGATTTTTCAAAATACCACCTTTTCTGACTATACAAGTCAAATAAATTGTATAATATAATTTGTCTAAAGTCAACGAATATTGTAAAATCTTTAAGACAAAATTTAAACAAAATTTAGACACAATTTTGAAGTTTATTTTTCCTTTTTAACAATGATTACATTATATAAAAGAGGCCTAAATTACATTATATTATATTATATTATATAATTTAGATATGCGACATAATAATTGCAACAATTTTTTATAAAAATCAAGACATTAATTTAAATTAGCTGAAACTGTAAAAATAAAAAAATATATATATAAAATAAATGTTGTTAATAAATGTTACAAATAAATGTTGTCAATATTTGTTGACTTGAAAAAATTTTTAAGATATAATTTATGTGTGAGAGGTGAGTTTTTATGTTTTGTCCAAATTGTGGAAGTTTAAATGATGATCAAAGTAAATTTTGTCAAAACTGTGGTAGAAAATTGATAACGGATTCAAATAATGAATCTTATGTTCAAAATGCATCAAATGTGCAACAAAATGTACCCGTGTATCAAAATTTACAAGCAAATCAGAATAATGGATATATAAATAATCAAGTAAATGGATCATATGCTAATGTGCCAACTTTTAGTAGTGCTCATTCAATTGCTTTAATGATTGTTTCAATGTTATGTTGTGGAAATGTTTTAGCATTAATATTTGCAATTTTATCGTTAGTTGAAGGAAATAAAGTTGCACAATTAGTAGCAAGCGGTAATGTTAATGCAGCAAGAGTATCAAAAGAACAATCAAGTAAATGGTTAAGAATGTCATATATATTTTTAGCTATTGAAATAGCTTTAATCTTTGCATATGTTATTTTTGCAGTAGTAGTTACAAGTGCATATGCTCCTTATTAGAAATAATTTAGGTGAGGAAAATGGTAGAATTTTTTAGGAATAATAGCAGTGTAAAACGAGTATTTAAGATATTTTTTATTTTTTGCATATTGCTTTTTGTTATTTTTGTTTTATATATTTTAAAAAATAATAATCCTGAAACAACTAGCAAATTTCCTCCTTGTTTTTTTTATAAGCTTATGGGAATTAAGTGTGCTGGTTGTGGTTTGACAAGGGCTACATATTATATTTTAAATTTAAATTTTAAAAAAGCTTTTTTCTTTAATCCATTAATTTTTTTATATATTGCGTATATTATTTATTTTAATTTTAGGTATATTATATGTAAAATGTTAAAAAAGAAAATATCACTTGATAACTATACATGCTCTCTTAGCATAGTTTTAATTATTTCAGTTTTATTTGTAATAGTTAGAAATACTGGTGTTTTCACATTTTTTTTATAAATATCGCAAGTTGTTTTTGTATTTTTGAATCTAAAAAAATTGTTAAAGAAGCTTCTGCAAAAAATTTAATGAGATAGTTATAACCGCACTAAACGTTTATTAATTTATTGATAAACGTTAAAATAAAAATTTTAAAATAAAAGTATTTTAAGAAACTCTTCTACTTCTGATAGGAAGAGTTTTTAGTTTCTTACAGTAATTATATTTTTGAATATTTAGTATAAATGTATAAGAAATATAAAACAAAAGTTTTAATTTTGAATTAAAAATTTGAATTTTGCTCTAAACTGTTATATAATACTATAGTATAAAATTAGATATAAGAGGTAGAAAATGGGCAAAAAAGTAATAATTGCAGAAAAACCTAGTGTGGCAAGAGAATTTGCTAAAGTTTTAAATATAAGTGGAAGAAATGGAAATGGATTTATTGAATCTGATGAATACATAGTAACGTGGTGTGTTGGGCACTTAGTTACTATGTCTTATCCTGAAAAATATGATGAAAAATTAAGAAATTGGTCACTTTCAACTTTACCATTTATTCCAAAAGAGTTTAAATATGAGGTTATTGAAAGTGTATCTAAACAATTTCAGATTGTAAGTAATATTTTAAATAGAGAAGATGTTGATGTAATATATGTGTGCACAGACTCTGGAAGAGAAGGAGAGTATATATATAGGCTTGTTGATAATATGGCAGGAAATCCAAAAAAAATGAAAAAAAGAGTATGGATAGATTCTCAAACAGAAGAAGCAATACTAAATGGAATAAAACAAGCAAAAGATATATCTGAGTATAACTCACTGTCTGATGCTGCATATTTAAGAGCAAAGGAAGATTACTTAATAGGAATAAATTTTTCAAGATTATTGTCGCTTGCATATGGAAAGGATATAGCAAAAAAATTAAACGAAGATAGAGTCGTGGTATCTATTGGTAGAGTAATGACTTGTGTGCTTGGAATGATTGTTGAAAGAGAAAGGCAAATTAGAGGCTTTAAGAAAGTAAATTATTATAAAATTCAAGGAAAATTTGGAAACAGTGAAGAAGAAGAGCTCTTAGCTGATTGGAAATCTACTAGTACATCTACATATTTTGAGTCAAATAAATTATATAATGAAACAGGATTTAATAAAAAAGAAGATGCTACAGCTTTTATAAACTGTTTAAAAGAAAAGTGTCCAGTAGGAATTATAAAAGAAATAACTAAAAAAAATACTAAAGATAATCCACCTCTTCTTTTTAATTTAGCTGAAATTCAAAATGAGTGTTCAAAAAGATTTAAAATAAGTCCAGATGATACATTACAAGTAATACAGGAACTTTATGAAAAAAAACTTGTGACTTATCCAAGAACAGATGCTAGGGTACTTTCAAGTAGTGTTGCAAAAGAAATAACAAAAAATTTGAATGGACTAGCAAAGTCTAAAATAGATGAAAAAATAAAAGAATATATTAATGTGATGATAAGTCAAAAGTATAAAACTAATTTAGAGAAGACAAAATATGTTGATGATAGTAAAATAACTGATCACTATGCTATAATACCAACTGGTCAAGGATTTGAAAATTATGAAGCACTTGGCGTATTACAAAAAGCAGTATACCACAGTATTGTAAAAAGATTTTTAAGTATATTTTATCCTCCTGCTACTTATAGCAAAATTTCTTTAACTATAGTAGTAGATGGAAAAGAGGAATTTTCACAATCTGCTAAGATTTGTATCGATGAAGGATATTTAAAAGTTTTAAGACAAGATAAATTTGAAGATGCAAAAGTACGTGAGTTTGTACAAAATAAAGGAAGAAAAAATCAAAATATAGATACGAAAGATGTGCAATCAGAGATAAAAGATGAAACTGACAAAAAAGATAAAGAGGCAGATACTTTGGTTAAAAATAATATTGAACTTTTAAGGAAATTAAAAAAAGGTCAAGAGATAAAAATACTAGATTTTTATATAAAAGAGGCTGAAACTTCACCACCTTCTAGGTATTCATCTGGTACAATAATACTTGCTATGGAAAATGCAGGAAAATTAATTGAGGATGATGAATTAAGAGAACAAATAAAAGGACAAGGAATAGGAACTAGTGCAACACGTGCAGAGATTATAAAAAAATTGGAAAAAATTATGTATATAAATACTAATTCTAAAACTCAAATTTTGACCCCAACAAAAAGAGGGGAGGCCGTATATGATGTAGTAAAGAGTACTATACCAGATATGCTAAATCCAAGGCTTACAGCTAGTTGGGAAAAAGGTCTTTCTATGGTAGCTGAAAATAAATTACCGGCAGATGAATTTATGAAAAAACTTGAAGATTATGTTAGAGTTAGAATTGTAAAATATAAAA
>HF991943.1:3261-4677 GCA_000433135.1 Clostridium sp. CAG:921 | reverse complement strand
TTTATATGGGTATTAAGGTACGGATAAATTGCATATACATATAATGTGGAAAAAGCCGAATTTTTATATGTATTTATTTATTTTTTTACACTAAATTAACACAGAAATTTACTTGATTTTTTTCACATTTATAGTATAATATTACTGTGAATTTAAAAAGGAGAGATATATATGGATTTTGATATATTAGAAGAAAGAATGGAAAAAACAATTGAGCACTTAGAAGATGAGTTTGCAAAAATAAGAGCTGGAAGAGCTAATCCAGCAATTTTAAATGATATAAAAGTTGATTATTATGGTGCTGCTACACCAATTAATCAGGTTGGTTCGATTTCAGTTCCAGAAGCAAGACAAATAATGATATCACCATGGGATAGAAGTTTACTTGGTGGAATAGAAAAAGCAATTCAAAAATCAGATATAGGTATAAATCCTGTAAATGATGGAAATTGTATAAGACTAATATTTCCTGAGTTAAATGAACAAAGAAGAAAAGAACTTGTTAAAGATTGTAAAGCATTAGCAGAAGATACTAAAGTTGCAATAAGAAATATAAGAAGAGATGGAATTGATAATGCAAAAGCAGCTCAAAAATCAAATGAGATTACTGAGGATGATTTAAAATCTTTTGAAGAAAATATACAAAAATTAACAGATAAGTATATTGATAAAGTTGATGGAGTATTTAAAGAAAAAGAAAGAGATATAATGGAAATATAAAGGGGTTTTGATAGTGAAGGAAAGACTTTTGTCATCAGTAATATACTTTTCATTATTGCTTTGTATATTGCTCATAAATAATAAAATAGTAGATAGCATACTTATAACTTTGGTATCTGTAATATCAATGCATGAATATATAAAATGTTTTAGGCAAAAGGGATATCACCCAATTTCTGCAATTGGATATATTAGTTGCTTTGGAATATTTTTGATGGGAATTAATATTGACTATTATACCAAAATGTTGATGTTTAGGATATTCGTACCTGCAATATTAATTACTATGTTTTTGTACATTATAATCAAAAATTTGGATATAACTGTAATTGATATTGCAATTACTCTTCTTTCTATTGTGTATATTCCATTTTTATTTTCATTTGTAAAATTAATATTATCAATGGAATATGGAAGAGTATATATTTGGCTTGTATTGCTTGGTGCTTTCATGTCAGATATATTTGGATATCTTATTGGAAGAAGATTTGGAAAGCACAAATTATGTCCTAAAATAAGTCCAAAAAAATCAAAAGAAGGAGCTATTGCAGGAGTAATAGGTGTTATAATTTCGTATGTTATATTTACAATTGTAGCAAATAGAATTTTTGGAATGAACATTAATATGGCAGTTATGATAGTTGCATCAGTTGTTATTTCAATAGCAGGTCAGTTTGGGGATCTAGCTGCTTCTTC
>HF991943.1:0-3249 GCA_000433135.1 Clostridium sp. CAG:921 | reverse complement strand
CTGCTTCTTCAATAAAAAGATTTTGTGGAGTAAAAGATTTTGGATCAATAATGCCTGGTCATGGTGGTATACTTGATAGATGTGATAGTATGTTATTTGTTGCACCACTTGTATATATTTTATTAAAATTATTCATATTATAATTGAAAGTAAAGTATATAAAAAATAGGAGGAAAAAAATTGATATCATTTTTAATAACTATATTAAAACTTATAATAATACTTGGAGTTGTTACAACTATACATGAATTTGGACATTTTATAATTTCAAAGGCTTTTAAAATAGGCGTTGGAGAATTTTCAATTGGATTTGGTCCAAAGATTATTCAAAAAAAATATAAAGATACAATGTATTCTTTAAGGTGTATTCCTTTAGGTGGTTATTGTGCTATAGAAGGTGAAGGAGAAGAATCCGATAGTGAAAATTCATTTGCAAAAAAAAGTACTTTGCAAAAAGTACTTGTACTAATTGCAGGGGTTTGCTTTAATGCAATTTTAGCAATTGTAATATTTTTAGTTATAGCTTTTTCTTTGAAAACAGTTGCAAACACTAATTTGACTAAAATTTCAGATGACTCAATTTTGAAAGAATATGGAATTAAAGAAGGAGATACTATAACTAAAATAAATGGAAAAAATGTATCTCTTGCATCAGAACTTATATTTGATAACTACACGAGTGATAGTAAAGATTTGTCAGTTTCGTATTTACAAGATGGAGTGCAAAAAAATATTGTTATAAAAGATGCAGTAAAAGATATTGGATATATAGGTGTATCTTTTGTAATTGCTAAAGATAATACAGGAACTAATGAAATTGAAATGGTAGCAGCAGGCTCTTCAGCTGCAGAAGCTGGATTAAAGGCTGGAGATAAGATTATTGGTGTTAATGAAAAAGATACTCTTACATCTACAGAAATAATTAATATAATTAGAGCAAGTGCTGGAAGTGAAGTTACATTAAAATTGGATAGAAAAGGTGAGCAAATACTAAAAACACTTGTTCCAAATGTTAAAAAAATCGTGGATCTTGGAATAGAAGAAACAGGTGAGTCAAAAGTTACTTTAGGGATTGCCATAACATATACTATAGACAGTATAAAATCTATATTTTCGTCTTATGTAGAATTGTTTAAAGGTCATGTAAAGGTAAATGAAATGTCTGGAATTATAGGCATAGGTGAGGTAGTATCAAAAACAGATGATGTAAGTAGCTTCTTTAATTTAATGGCAATTATTTCTTTAGCTGTAGGAATTGCTAATATATTACCTTTTCCACCACTTGATGGAGGTAAGGTGGTAATTGTTTTAGGTGAGGCAATAACAAAGAAGAAATTATCACTAAAAGCAGAAACAATAATAACATACATCGGTTTTGGTGCACTTATACTATTAACAATATTTGTAACATATAACGATATAGTAAGGATAATTTAATAAAAAAATAAGGCTTGCAATTTTATTTATTGTGAGCTTTTTTTGTTATTAAAATCAAAGGATAATCTTAATTAAATATAAAATTAAATACTCCCCTGGTTTTTTAGGCCAGGGGAATATTCTAATTTTTTACTTTTTACTCTTGTTTAGTCCAATTGTTCTCACGCAAGTATTCTTTGTGTACTTTTTTAGTTGCTTTTGTATATACGAAACGCAGGTCTAAAATTTTGTCATTTAGATCATATGCCTCTAAGACAACTTTTTTAGCACTTGAAATTAATTCGGGAGATATACCGTCATTGTCCTTGGAATCAAACATGCCTAACCATCTGTACGTCTTCATTACTTTATTCGCCAGTTTGGGATTTGGCATAAGATATTTTGCATATTCGTGCCAGCCTTCAACGTAAATTCTTTCCAATCTATTACTCATATTAGGATTAAATTTATCAAAATTACATGGAAATTCAAAGTTGGTAGAAAGCTCTGGATAAATAATAGAAAAGCTAGAATCATCATCAGCTACCAGAGTAATTTTTTTAAATTCACCTCCAAGGCAACTAGCACCAGCGTACCAAATATCCTCCCCAATACGAGTTGAAATACACTTTGGATCGTGTTCTTGTCTATATGCTTCAGCTTTTGCTTTGGCCTTTTTTTCTTTTTCTTTTTCAGTTCTCTTTTTTCCGGCCTCATCAAGAGGTAAATTTTTTAAGTACTTTCCAATATCCTTATTTTTAATTACATAGTAATAAGCTCCAGATGTGTAGTGGTCTGGCACCACTATTTCATCTTCATAGTGAATTGGAAATGAACCACCGGGAATATGTACTGTATTTACTCCTGAAATTTTTAATGCTTTACGCAAACGTTGCCACGGTCTAATATTAAATCCAAGTTGTTTTCCTTTTAAGACTTCTCTTGCTTGACGTAAATGAAAGAATCCGCCATTGCAGGTCTCTCCTTCGACATATGCATCACAGTTGAATTTATATTTATTCCCGCCTAAGCAAGTTAAAACATTTTCAGCAGTCTCTCCTAAAATGTGTTTTACAATTACAACAGTATCTTTTTTTACAATTTCAGCATTCATAGTATGAAGCCTCCTAAAAAAATATTATTTACTAAATGAAATAAATTAAGCATAATAAATTGTCAAGGACAATTTCGTAGCATTAAGCTATAATTATATGCTTAATATTAGAACATAAAGCAATTATATTATACATAATTTTTGTAAAAATGTCAATATTATGTAAAGCTTTTTTACTTAAGCAAAAGTTTTACATATTACTTAAGCAAAAACTTTACATTTAACCTAAGTAAAAAAAGTATAGGCTTATGAAGAATAAAAATTAGGCCACGTTTTTTTAACTATAGCTTAATCTTAAAAATTATATAAAAGTTTTATAATAATAAATTATTGTACAAAAAATATACAGCAAATGTAGTAATATCCTATATAGCATGCAACAGATAGTAAACTAGCTATGATAAATGGAATAGAAGTTAGTTTATCTTTTGTAGTTCTAAGTATTATAAAACCAATTGATAAAACACTAATACTAAGTAATATTTCTAAAATAAAAGCTAGAAAATAAAAATCTTTTTTTACTCCTCAAATAATATTTTGCCATTCTTGAGATAAATATGCAGTGTCATTTTTTATTTGTACCGTTGCGTCTTCATTTTCAAAAATTTTGGATATGTATCTAAATGGTCCTGAAACATTCTGTCCATCTGCAGTAGTTGTATAATCTTTAAAATATATTGTGCTTTCTATAGTAAATGGAACTAGAAACGTTATTACAA
>HF991942.1:28860-37662 GCA_000433135.1 Clostridium sp. CAG:921 | reverse complement strand
GGAACATTATATTTTGATAATGTAGATACTAATAACTCATTTTGACTTTTTAAAAAATTCTCATTTAACGTAATTTTACCTCTTCCAATCATAAAACATGATACATTTTTAAACCATTCATTATCTTCCATTGATTCCAAAGTTTGTTTTAATTCATTAATATCCATTGCACAATTTTCTATAAACCAAATTATATTTGGATGTTTTTTATTATATTCCTTTAAGTTATCATATTCTGTATTTAATATTGATTTTAATACATCTAAACATCCACCTAATAATATACCTTTCACATTAAAATCATTTTTTCCTGTGATTTCAGTAAGATTTGTAGGTGTATCTAAATTATATCCATATAATTCTTTTCCTTTTACTTTTTTTAAAGATTTTGTTTCAAAAAGTTCTTGCGAATTTTGTTCTATAATATTACCTTTAAGTAATTCTAGATTATCTTTTAACGTTTGATCCCAAGTTTTATATCCAAATGTCGGGAAACATGGCGCATAATATGTCTTCCACTCAGATAGAGTTGATAAAAGAAAAGTTAATATAGAATTATCTGAAAACCCTTGAAATATTTTATTTTCACTATTTCTTAATTTATCAAAATTAATATATTTTACAATATTAAACTCTGTTTCGCCACCATTAGCTGCTATAACAGTATCAATATTTTTATCTAATAATGCTTTTTCAACTTCTTTAGCTTTTAATTTATATTCTTCCTCATCATATGTATTATTTATATTAACTGTTTCACCTAATTTTATATCAATACCTAAACTATTAAAATTTTTAATTGCACTTTCTAATCTTATTCTATCTCCATCACTACAAACTGAATCGGATGGAGCTGTAACAAAAATTGTTTTTTTCAAAAATCTCATCATATTCGCTCCTTTTATTTTATATTAATACTTATACTAAATCACTTTTTATAAAATATTTAATTCTAATATTAATTATATATTTACACACTAATTCAAACATACTAATTTCTCATTATATAAATATATAATAAGTTCTTGACTTTATTTACATAATATGTTAAAATTATATTATAAAATTTAAGAATTACTATTGATTTTTATATTTTTTTATGATATATTCTTGTAAAATAGTATATTAAATTTGGTTTATTGCATAATATATATTAGTATAATATATATCATGTTATATTATATTTTCCCAATTACCATTTGGGTAATCAGGGAACGCGGCGTCGCAAGCTTGGGTAATCAGGGCACGCGGCGTCGCAAGCGCCAGCCGTTATTTTATTTTTTCAGAACTTTTAGCGCTATATTCTTGATCCAAAATATTTTTTTCTCTATGTTCAAATACTGGAAAAGCTGTTATAAAGAAATAACATTTATCTGTTTCTTTTAATATTATTAAATAATCAACCATTCCTTGTTGAAATCTTATCTTTAAATTAGTTTCTGGTGTTCTTCTACTAATATAATCTACAACTTTCCATATTTTTATATTATCTTCATTTTCATAATTATTAGCCTTATCTATAACTATTTTAAAAATTTCAATTGTAGACATTCTGTATACACATTTATCTCTTGATTTATTCTTTAATCTCACAGAAAAAGTATGGTTAATACAATTTGAACATTTATTAACATATGGTGTATTATTACATGGTTTTACGTTATAATATCTTCTAGAAGTATTTTTACACTTATCATCTTTATTTTCTAAACTAGACATATGCCAAAAATCTTCTGTATATCCTTCTAATTCATGTGAAGAAAAATAAATATCTTTACCAAATAATTTAGAATTTCTGCATTGATTTTCAAATTTCTCATTTTCAATTTTAGATATATTTACTATCTCTTCTAAATCAACACTATCTTTTTTTATATCGTGATATTTATACTCCATCTCTTACCTCTTTTCTTGGTTCCCAAATAAATATATTTAATTTAGGTTCGAATGGAGAAGTTTTACAAGATAAATTTTTAGAAGATTTTTCTTCAATATATCTAACAATTTCTTTTTTTGCTTCGCCTTTGATTGAATTTTTGTTAGTATATCCTCTATTTTTATATCCAATTGCTCCCATAATAACATCTAATAATTGCATTAATTCTGATTCTTTGGAATTTATTTGTTTTATTTTAAAATCAAAATTTTCTTGATTATTAAAACTTTTTTTGTCTATAATTATTTTTCTTACCTCATTCATCCTATATGTAGTAAACTTATCTTTTTCATCATATAACATATAATAATTATAATTCGAATATACAAATCTATCTAATAAATAATAATACATTTTATAATACCATGTTTGATAATCACCATTGTTGTATTTTTCATTATCAAGTTTATCTTTGTTTTTAGCAACTAAAATTCTTATTTTTATATCATCATTATCAAAGAAATAGTCTATTAATTTTTTATAATAATCACTTTTAGATTTAGAAACTTTAACCCATTTTGTTTCATACTTTGAATTTGTAAAATATTCATTTTTTAAATTTCTTAAATCATTAAATATCTTTTCTTTATTATCATAACTACAACCTATTGCACCTAATAATGTTATAGGTTCATGTTCTAAAGGACAACTTTCATCACAATAAATTAAATAATCAGATTTTACTTTCAAATTAATCCCTCCTTATTTATTTTCTATCATCCATTTATATAATTCTTCTTCTGTTATTTTCTCTTTTTTATATAGCTTGATTTGTGCTTGAGCTTCTTTTTTCCATTTGTTAAAATCATTTCTCTCATCTTCGGTAGTGTCAGGATTTCTTGCAAGCTCCATTAATCTTTTTTGATATGTTCTTCTATATATTAAAAGTGCTTCAACATCTTTTATATTTTTAGCATATGTAGTACGAGCTCCTAACTCTCTACATTTTTTACCATTTATAACTGGCATTAAATCGCAATATACTTCTGCATTTCTATTTACAGGAATAAAATATCTACCACAACTTTTACATGCTTTTATAGGTATTTTATTATTTGCAATTTCATTTAAAACTAGAAAACATATGTTGCTTAAATATGTACTTGAATACTTTACCCCATCATGTAAATTAATTTTATTATTTATATTGTTTTGAGCAATATTATTTAATTTAAAGCTTGCAAAACTATCTTTGAATATACTTAAAGAATCAAATATAACATATATTTCATTAGTATATTTATTCATATTATTACTTAAAGCATAAGCTTGAAGTTTTGTATATGGGTCAAATTGCTTATCATCTTCATTACCATTTAAATTATACATGTAATTTACACATTGGAAGAGAAAAATGTTTAAAGCTTTTTCATTCAGAAGAATTTCCTAGTATAAAGATTGGTAGGAAATTCTGGGTAAAAGCAGATAGCTTAAATGAATTTTTAAGCCACAAAGTTTTTTTAGAAACAAATAATTAAAAAAGGAAGACTTAATATAGCACATTAAATCTTCCAAAACATTTAGGAAATACTTTTCTAAACATCCACTCAAATTATACAATAATTTTAATATTTTAGCAAGGTATTTCCTTTAATTTTATTAAATATGAGGAGGAAATACAAATTGAAACAAAAAGGATATACAACAGGTACATATATATGTAGAAAACTTAGAAAAGCTTCAGATACAAATATGTGCCCTACTTGTAAAAAATGTAAAGACAGAACTATTTGTAATAATAGAAAAGATTTATCAAAATGTAAGAAATGTAAAAATTGTAAAGATACAAAAAATTGTGATAAATTCTATTTTACAACACAATCAAAAGCAGTTCTTACTATTGGAATTGACCCAAAAACAAGAAAAGCTATTAAGAAAACATTTACTGCTAAAGCAGAAGATGAAGCAATTGAAAAAATGTTTAAATACAAAATATATGCCAAAGAAAACGGTATGCCAATTAATATAGATAAACAATCTGTTACTATTGCAGGAATAGGTCAAGAATTAGAAGAGTCAAAATATAGGAAAGGAAAAATTGGTGGTAATGCATATAACACTAATATGTGTACTTTAAATAGAATTAAGGCATATAAATTTGCAAATATCCCAATAGAAAAAGTAACAAGAGAACAAATTGAAAAATTTTTAGAGGATGAAAGAATCAAATCTAATTCATTGATAAAGAAAGATTTTACTATGGTAAGAAGAATTTTTGAATATGCACTTGATAATATGTATATAACTAAAAATTTCTTTACTGGTATAAATCAAATTGAAAAACCTAAAAGTAAAAAAGCAGATAAACAAATTGAAGCTTTAACATTTACAGAACAAAAGAAATTTGAAGAATATATTATAACAAATAATGTTAAATACAAAAATATATTTCTTCTACTACTTCATACTGGTGTTAGAGTTGGAGAAGCTTTAGCACTAAATATTGATGATGTAGATTTTGAAAGCGAACAAATAAAAATATATAAAATATTAACCAAAGATAAAAAAGGTAAAATAATAATCCATAATTCAAATACTTCTACTACTAAAAATGGTACTAGAACTGTTGAAATAAATGAATTATATAAATCTTCTTTGCAACAAGCAATAGAAATTTCTAAATCAATAAAATTAAACAAAGAGCATTTGTTATTTTGTAAAGATGATGGAAACCTTATTACAACAACTGCAATAAACTCTTCATTTAAAAGAATTTGTAATAATATAGGTATAAAACGAGATATAAATACACATTGTCTTAGACATACTTTTGCAACTAGATGTATTGAAGCTGGGATTTCATTACCAGTACTTCAAACACTAATGGGACACGATAAAATACAAACAACTATTGATACTTATAGTAATATTTATAACTATTATCAACAAAAAGAAAAACAAAAATATATTGATTATTTAAATAGTAATGAGATGTAAAAAAATCTAGAATAGATTTCTAGAATATAAAATAAAGTGAAAGAACATTGAGAAATAAATAAGTTTATAGGATTATTAATACTGTCACTCCGACCAAATAAAGCAAGGTTTATAGCCTTGCTTTTTCGTTTATATACGTTGAAATCAACATTTTTCAATTCTACGACTTTCTAAAACTCTTTCAAAATTTATGGTATTGCATTCCTTGTTGCAATACCAAATAGAAATGGAATGCAATAAGTTACATTCCAAGAATAAAACATTTATAATTGATAATCTTCATTTATTCTATTTCTTTGATCTTCCTTACTAGTTTCGATACTTATATCAATTTTACTTTCATTTACTAAAGCTTTGAGTTGGCTAAAGAAATTATTAGTTTCAATATTTTGTTGTTTTTGTACTAAATCTATCATTTGTAATGGATTTATAATACTTCTGTTATCAACTTTTAATGAACTTTCTTTACAGATATTTATAAAATTCTCAAAACTTAATTCTCCATTAACTTGTTTAGCAAGAGCATACAATCCTGCACACTGTGGAATAGTGTAACTAGCACTACAAGTAGCAAAATATTTATATATTCCACCTTTTCCTACAAAAGTTCTACCTCCACATGGTATTTCAACACTGTTATTCCTTATTCTCTCTCTTTCTTCCTCTTTTCTTTCATTTTGTTTTCTTTTATAATTAATACCATCTTTGCCATAAACATTATCATTTACTATGTATTCTCTAAATTTATCTATCCCATTTACTATATCCTCTTTCCCCTCATTTAATAATTTAGTTCTTAATTTTTCCAATGATAATTCAACGTTTTCATCATTTATACCATACTCATCAAAATATTTTTTTATTTTTTCTTTTACAGCCTTTTGTGTTTCTTCTAAATCAATTTCCTCTGCTTCACAAAAAGCTTCTTCAAATTTCTCATTTCCACATTCATCAAATTCCCTAAAACAATATGTAAAATTTTTATAAAAGGTATTAGAATCAATTAAAGTTATACCCTTATGTCGCAATAATTCATATATTTTATTTTTCATTTCTATATCTCTAATATTTGACGACATTGATATTATTTTTATTTCACTATTTTCAATTATATCATTTATATATCCTAATATATTTTTATCTCTATTTTTGTCATATTTATTATCTGCATAATATCTAATTTCAGCATTAGGGACTACACCTAATAATGCTGATAGCACAGTTGCCCCATGAACTTCTTTTTTACCAGATCTTTCAGTTTCAATAAATTCTATTTTTGAACTACTAAATAATTCCTGATTAATATCAATATTACTATCTATCACTGCAATTTTTATGCCAGCCCCATCTATCCCCATATTGTGTAATTCTTTTATCGACTCGCCAGGAGATTTGGATAGTTCTAATTGTTCAAATGGATGAAATTGTTCTAATTGTTCTTCAGAAAATATTGTTTTTTCATCAAAACTTAATCTTTTAAAACTTCCCAAACTTAATTCTGATAAGTCAACGTTACTTAAATCATATCCACATAATCCATCTCTTAATAAGTTATTATCTTCTATGCCAGCCATCATATCTTCTACATCTTTATCAGTTATTTTTTTTATATTTAAATTTACCATATTATCCCCCTCAAGATAAATTTTAAAAACCTTACTCTACGAATAAATAATATCATACTACACCAACTTTTACAATCAAAAATAAAACTTTTATCTATATATTTAAATTATTATTAACTAAATAATTATTTACTTTATCAATCTCATTTTCTTTAAACTTGTTAAACACTGATGTATAAGTATTTAATGTAACTTTTATATCTTTATGACCCATCAACCTTCGAAGTACAACAGCAGGCATTCCAGCTTCAATACACCTTGTACCATATGTATGTCTTAACATATGACTTTTTATTTCTATACTTTCATTTAGTTTTTCTTTTGTTCCCTCTCTATAACTTTGCAAACTATATATTTCACTATCTGTCATATGCTCATCAGAATCTCCCACTCTAATATATGAGCCTTTTAACATACCAGAACCTTTATAGTAACAAGGTTTTTGTTTTTGTGGAATTTCATTAATTTTAACTGCAAGTAGATTTTTATTATTGTATGTAATAGGTAAAAACTCTGGTCTAATTTTTGGCTCCATAGATTCTACACATAATGATGCTATTTGTTTTTGTAAATCATTTACATCATATATATCTTGTTCTATAAATTTATTATTCTCATTTATTCCAAAAATTATAATTCCACCTGATTTATTTGCAAAAGCTGAAATTGTATCATATCATTTCTTTGGATAACCTTTTTCAGCTGTTTTAGTTTCAATTTTATCTGTCTTTGTTTGATATTTTTTCATAAATTCTATTGCTTCTATTACTTCTTTTTCTGTCATTTCATCACCTCTTACTACTATTCTTCTATATAAATTATATCATTTTTTTGGCTATTCGCAAAATTTTGTGTCTATATATCTATTCTAACACCATATAAGATTTTTATCATGTTCTATCTTTCCAACATAAATCAAATTAGGTTTATTTGCACCTTGCTTTTTCTCATATATTAATTTACAATTCTTTAATTGTTTAAAAGCTTTTGTAACTGTTTTATCAGATAACCCTAATAATTCTTGTACTTCTTTTCTAGTAAATATTAGAAAAACATTTCCTTCTTCATCACCCAATTATTTTTTGCTGATAATGTTAGTCTATTTAGTAAAAAGCCATAAAGAATTTTGCTATCCGAATTTAAGTTATCTTTATAATTTTTGTTAAAGAATAACTCCATTGGTATTTGATAGACTTATCAAAGATTAAAAATTTTTCCTGACATACAATTCCGACATTTAATATACATTATAGAGTATTTTTTAGAACTTTTTGGAACAGTTCCAAGGCGCCTATAAAATGTAGCTTTTTCTTGAAATCACGCAAAAAAATACAGGTTAGAAATTTGACTTCTAATCTGTATTCTTGGTGCAGATGGTAGTAGTCTATGCTCTGTAATATACTATTTATGAGCATTTGCAAAAATATTATCGAGCATATTCCGAGCAACTAAAACATCATTAAATAATTTTATATATTGTTAAAAAATGATAAAAATTTATCTTTTAATCTGTAATTAACTTACACATCTTTTATTTATATTTAAAATTGACATTGATACTATTATTGTTACAATTAAACTTACACAACAACTTAACAAACTATAATTAAACAAAAATATTGCTGATAAGCCATTTATTAGGCAATGTGTTAATATGCAAGGAAATACTCCATTTGATATTTTTCTTATTGTAGCAAGAACATAACTTAACATTAAACACATTATTCCAAATAGAAAATAATTCATATTTGAATTAGCAGTTCCTTTTATAAAAAATATTGGTAAATGCCATAACCACCAAATAGTAGCAGTAAAAATTGTTGCCAAATTAAATCCATATTTTTTTTCTAATTCTGGCTGTAAAATCATTCGCCAACCAACTTCTTCATTTCCACCACCAACTAACATCATCGGTAAAATTACTATAAGCATAAATATAGGAGTTCCAAATTCAAATCCATTTATAGCGCAACCTAAAATATAGTAAATAGCCACAAACAAAATTATTAAAACATAAGTAAAAATATTGTGTTTTATATCAAAAATCCTTTTTAACCATTCTTTGAAATTTTTAACTTCATTATTTCTTTTTAGTGATATATAAGAAGCTATTGTTGGAGAAAATCCACCAATAATGTGCATAATTCTTAAAAATATATTATCTATTGTTAGATTAAACATTTGACTAATTAAAGTACAACCACCCCAAAATACTATCATTATAATAAATGTTATCATTAAAAATTCTTTTACTAATTTTTTATTCATAAATTTCACCATTCTATTCTTCATATTGTAATTTGT
>HF991942.1:17622-28809 GCA_000433135.1 Clostridium sp. CAG:921 | reverse complement strand
TTTTTGAAGAAACTCATAACAAATAGTCCTAGTAAAAATCCAATAAGTGTTCCTAAAGTATTCATAATAACATCATCTAATTGTGCAAATCTCCCAATAAAAGTTTGTAAAAATTCGATGCTTATAGAAAATATTCCACCAAGTATTATTCCATTCCACCAATGTTTATGAATATTTTTAAATATAAATATTGGTAAAAATCCAAACGGTATAAATAAAAGTATATTCAATATAGTTGCAACGTTAAAACCATCTTCAAATAATTTAAAACTGATATAACTATCAAATGGAGATGTTATACCAAAATTACCAGTTAAAATACCAGTTATTTTTAATATACATAGAATTATTAAAATCCATAAATACTGACATATTAAATTTGATATTTTAAAATTTATTTTTTTCTTTTGAATAAATTTTATTAATAATTTAATAAATATTACACCTAAAAATATAAATCCTGACAAAGGAATAGTATTTCTTAATGTCCATATACCACTCCACATTTCCATTATGAAATAATCCATTATAATATATTACCTCACTTTCAAATGAATAAGAAATTAAACGATGTAAGTTTAAAGAAAAAACTCCACTAGAAGCTCTTGTTTATTAAACTTACATCGTTTAGTTTAATTGCACAAACTGCGGACTGTCAATGGAGTTTTTTAACTTTATCTCTTATTCTTTTTTCTTATTCTACTACACTTTTTAAAATATATCAATTTGAAAGTTGAAATTTATTTGAAATTTATTTAAAATAAACATAGTTTCCACCTCCCCAATAAAGAGGCAATTTTGAGTTGGTATTAAATTGTTAAATTTTTATGTTGAACTAGGTCTTATTAAATGTCCAATACCACAAACTGGGCATAAATTAAAATCTTTTTCAGAAACTTTCTTTAGTATTTCGAGTTTGAAAATAATTTCTTTAGTTAACACTTTTGTATTTGTAAGGTATTTACAAAGTGTTAATTTTTTTGTTTTGTTTCTATTTCCCAATAATCCCAAATGTCGTATTTTCATAAATCTAGGTGGTAATATGTGTAATATGAACCTTCTAATGAAATCATCAGCATCTAGTACCATTGTTTTCATTTTGTTGTTATCTCTATAATCTCGCCATTTAAATATTACTTTACCATTATCTATATTTAATATTCTGTTATTTGAAATTGCTACTCTATGAGTATATCTTCCTAAATATTCGATTACACTATTTGCATTTTTAAAAGGTTGTTTACAATATACAACCCAATCTTTAGAATAAAGCGATGATATGAATTTATCAAATTCTTGTGCTATTTTAAATCTTCAATTTCTTTAAATAAGTCTAGCTTTTCTTGTTTCATATAGTCCACTTATCAGTTTAAAGTATTAACTATTATTAAAGAAATATTGTAAAAGGCTATTATTATACCAATTGCACCAATTAGCAATTTCAAATTAACCCCTTTTTTATTAAATAACGCAATAAAATTATATAATACTCCTACTCCACAAATCACATTATATGTATTAATTAGAATTTTTCATCTGTGAATTTAGCACTCATAACTTCTCATATCATTTTTTCTTAATCTTACTAAATAGTTATTCCTTATTTTTGACTAATTCTTCGTGATAAAAATAATTTATATATTTAATTTTATTTTCATCACAATATTTTTCTATATCTTTAGAAAGTTCAATCCAATATTGTTTATTTTTTTTATTATATATTTCATCATAATAATTTACTAACTCTGGATAATTTGATTTAATGTAATTTAATATTGTCTGCTTATAACTTCCTCTTAAATTTAAATTTTCAAACCAATATTCATAGATGTATTCTTTGCTCACATCTATAATTTCTTTAACATTTGTAATATAAGGAAATATTGGAGACATAAACAATACAGTATAAATTCCATTATTATGAAGTTCTTTTAAAGTATATAATCTTTCTTGTATTGAACTGGCATTATCCATATCATTTTTGAAATTTTCGTCCAATGTATTAATAGACATTGAAACTGTTAAGTTTTTCATTTGTTTTAATAAATCTAAATCCCTTAAAATTAACTTTGATTTAGTTGAAATACTTAATTCACAATTTACATCTACTAATTGTTTTAATATACTTCTTGTTAATTCGTATTTTTCTTCAAATTGATTATAACAATCAGTTACTGATGATAAAAACACTCTCTTGTTTTTTAGCTTATTTACATTAATTTTTTTATTGCATTGCTTTATATCAATAAAAGTTCCCCAATCTTCTTTATGTCCTGTAAACCTTTTCATAAAACTTGCATAACAATATTTACAACCATGAGGACAACCAATATAAGGATTTATCACGTAATCACTAGCTGGCAAATTAGATTTGGTTACATAGTCATTAACTTGTATTTGTTTTTCTATAATTTTCATGAGTACACCTACTTTCTTATTATTTTTATTCAAAAAAACTTTCATCTATTAATGGAATAATGTCTATTGCAGGTTTTTCATAAGGATGAATTTCTCTTAATTTTAAAATAACATTTTTAGCAATACCTATATCACATAGCACTTCTAATTTATCTTCTTCTACAAATTCCATTTTATTATTTTTTCTAATGTATGAATTAGCTTCATCATTATGTTTAAAAGTACCAATACATTTTGTGGCTATAGAACAATGAGTATAATTATATATTACGCCAGCCATTCATTGCATATATAGTTTTTTTTCACTTTTCCTTCAAATTTTAAAAAACTGGAGTGCTTACATACACCCCAGCCCTTAAATTTAAACATTATGCTGAACTAAATATTGAATCCCTCCATTAGTTGCAGCCGTAATTGCAAGTACAATTATACCAGCGGTAAGTACTCCAAGTGCTAATGGTAAAAATGCCTTTTTAGGCTTCAATCCTAAGAAATTAGCAATCAATGAGCCAACCCATGCACCCGTACCAGGCAAAGGAATTGCTACAAACAAAAACAACCCAAGTGCTGTGAAGTTTTGTAACTTTTCACTTTCTTGTATTTTCTTAGTTGCTTTATTCGTAGCCCAATCAATAATTTTTTTAAAAAATTTCCATCTTCCAAAAAAGTCAAAAAGCGGTCTTATATATTTTACTATAAAATATATAGGAATTATATTTCCAATAAAGCTACAAATAAATGCTTCTACGTAACTAAGGTGAAAAGTAAACACACCTATTGGAATTGCTCCTCTTAATTCAATAATTGGAACCATTCCAATTATTGCAGTTACAATATATTTTACTATAATATTTTCAAACATAACCCTCTCCTTATATTATACACAAATGTATTATAATATGTAGTAAAAAAAAAATCAAGGTTAAATACAAAAGTATTTAGTCTTGATCTATATTTTCTACTTTACTGTAAATGGAAGTAATGCAATTGTTCTAGCTCTCTTAACAGCTTCAGTTACTTTTCTTTGATGCTTAGCACAATTACCTGTTACACGTCTTGGTAATATCTTACCTTTATCGCTAACATACTTCTTTAATTTATCTACGTCTTTGTAATCTATTTCATCTATTTTTTCCATACAAAAACTACAAACCTTTTTTCTAGGTCTTCTAAAAGATTTGTCATTCTTTGAATTTTTCTTCTTTGCGTCTGCCATTTTTACTCCTCCCCTCAAAGTAAACTATATATTTAGAAAGGTAGGTCCTCTGTATCGTCAATTGTTATAAATTCACCATCAATACTTGATGAAGGTGTTGGCTCACTATTTGATGAACTAAATGAAGAACCATTATCCTCTCTTCTAGAATCAGCAAAATATGCATTTTCAATTATAAAATCTGTAGCATACCTTTTCTGACCATTTTGATCATCCCAACTTCTATTTTGAATTCTACCTTCAACTAATACCTGCTGTCCTTTTCTATAATACTTAGAACAAAATTCAGCAAGCTTTCCAAATGCTGTTAAATTAAAAAAATCTGTTTTTCTTTCACCATTTTGATCAGCAAATCTTCTATTTACAGCTAATGAAAAAGTAGTAACCTGAGTATTAGAATTAGGTATAACTCTTGTTTCAGGATCTTTTGTTAATCTCCCCATAAATTGAAATTTATTCATTTTTCCTCCTAAAGAAATACATTATAAACAACTTTACAATATATTTTCAAAACATAATCTATATACTTACTTAAATTATCTAAAAAATTACTTGTCTAATTTTATAACCATATGTTTTAAAACAATTTCATCTAGTCTTAAAACTCTTTCAAATTCTGCTATAAATTCTGGCTTACTAGAAAATGTGAATAAAATGTATACTCCTTCTTTTTGCTTCTTAATTTCATAAGCAAAAGTTTTCTTTCCCCATTCTTCTACATTAGTAAGTTCGCCATTTGCAGAAATCAATTCTTTCATCTTTTCACCAAATGCTACAGTTGCTTCCTCTGGAGCAGTTGCAGATAAAATTATAACTGATTCATATTTATTCATGACTCAACTCACCTCCTCTTGGTCTTCTGACCCCGCAAACAATGCGGAGTAAGGAAATTAACTTTTTTGATTATATCATAGATATATCAATTTTTCAATATTTTATGTAAATTTTCTAAAATTTGATTTTGGCACATTTTCTTTTATGTTGTAATCCTATTAATTTTCAATATTTAGCTATGCTAATTTTTGATTATTTTTATTGACTTTGTAACAGAATAATTATATAATACATATATTGAATATAGGTATCATTGTGGGAGGATTTTTTACTATGAAATTAGAAAGATTAGGTGAAAATAAAGTAAAAATAACACTATCATTAGAAGAATTGGCTGAAAGAGAAGTAACTCTTAAAGATATACAAACAAACTCAAATATAGCCAAGGATTTATTTAAAGATCTTATTGAAGAAAATAATCTGGATGAAGATTTCGTTTCAAATGACTCTCATCTTTTTATAGAAGCAGCATCTGATAGTAATAATCTATTTACGGTTACGATAACCAAAGTTGAAAACTTACCAGATTATTCAAATTACCAATTTCATAGTTCTTCTAAGCAAAAAAATAGAAATTCAAATACTAAAAAAGAATCAAAAATCAAATACACTGTTGATAGTAATGTCTATTCATTTTACAATATTAATGACATTATAGAGCTCTGTGAAAAAGCAAAGAAAGAAAAATTATTTTTTGGAAAAAATAGTTTATATAAATTTAACAACGAATATTTTTTAATATTTAGCAAAACATCTATTAAAAATTCAAAATTCGTAAAGACCTACGTATTTTTATCTGAATATTGTAAAAATTATTATGCATATGATTTGTATGAAACTTCTATAAAAGAGCGTGCAAAAATGATAATAGAAAATAATGCTTTGCAAAAGCTATCTAAGATTTAAGCTACAACTTTTTAGTTGTAGTTTTTTGGTAGTGTACTTAATTTTATATACTACAATATATAATTACTAACACTGGAATTAAAAATAAATGACATGGTAAAAATATTTTTAATATAGCAATTATTCACTGTAAATAAAATCTATAATCTTATTACAAAGTTCATTAACATTTTGCTTCATGTAAAAAAGATGTGTAGTAAAGTTAATACAACCCAATATGTGATTTACTTTTAAATTACTAGTAACCACGGCTACATTGCAAATTGCATTGTATTTTTTTATATAAGAATCAATATCTCTTATATCATTTGAAAAAACTATATAGTAGCAATACTTATCTGGATTTTCCAGTAAAACATTTGTGTGTATATAACATTTTTCTAAGCTACAATGCTTATGTTTCACTTCTTTTATTATTTTATCTTTCAGTACATTTACTTTTTTACTAATATATTTATTATTCTCATCATATAAAAATACAATAATCATATTTCAAAGCTCACCTACCTATTGATAAATTAAATTTACCATAATCTTTCAAATTATTTATTAATACAGATAAATTTTTATTGACCTTACAAACTAAAAACAAATTGTCTAAATTTTCAATTTTTTCTATAGGAACTTCTTTTCCATAAATATCATAAACATTTAATATACTTACATTTTCTACTATACGAACTGAAAACTTTTCACTACCCTTTATGACATACATTCCTTTTAAAGCATTATTAAGACTATCTAGCTGTTCATTTTCTCCAGTATAATCAATATTAAATTTATCGTATCCATTATATCTTTTAAAAATGTATTTATCTTGATTTTCAATTTTTATAGAAACAAGTTCGGTATTTTTTTCTTTTTCATATTCTTCATTACTACACAATTTATCTTCATATACTAAACTTCCACTAGAAAAATTCGAAGTTAAGACTTTGCCTACTACATTATTTTTATCACTTACATAGTTTTTTATTTTATCAGTTTTACATACTTTTATTTGCACAATATCATTTTCATTTAATACTTCACCTGCATATACTGGCTTATTAAATACATAAATACTACTATATAAATTAATACCTGATATAATATTATATATAGTATAAGTAATAGCATATATACAAAATGCTAATATAAGTACTAACGTTCTACCTAAAAAACTAATTTTCACTTTACATTTCTTCAATCTATAAAAATTTCTCCCTTCATACTAATATTCAACCTCTATCTTATTTTATAATATTTAATTTTAGTATAAATGTATGAGATAAAATTATAAGAAACAATGTAAGAAATAAAAAATAGCACTAATTTCATAACTTATTCCTCCCATTAATAATATAGCATCTAGTTTTATAAAAGTCAATAAAAATCGTTCGACAAATAGTGCCAAAAGCGTTGATATTCATACTTTTTGTCATATTAATTTTTGGCTTAAAATATCATATTTATATTGATTATTTTTTCCTTTTTTGATATACTTTTTCTAGGTGATTGAATTGATTGAAAATACTGAAAAACTTGTAAATGCAAAAATATTAATTATTGATGAAGACGTTAATATGATGGATATAATAAGTACTATACTTACTAAGTATGGTCATAAGGTAAGTACTTTTTCTGAGCCAGTTTCAGCTATTGAAGAGTTAAAAGCAACAAAATATGATATTTTAATTGTTAACTATTTAATGTCTCCAGTAAATGGAGATAGAGTTATTGAACTAGTTAGAGAATTTGACAAAGAAATATATATTATTTTAATGTCAATGCATAAGGATTTAGCACCATCAATAGAAACTATGCAAAATTTAGATATACAAGCCTATTATGAAAAAAGTTCACGATTTGATCAACTAATAATGCTAATACAAGGTGGTATAAAGTATATAGAGCAGCTAAGAAATGTACAAAAAATGGGAATTAAACTTGAAAAATATTTGGTTGATTTTGCAAAAATTCTATTAAATACAGTAGGCACAAAAGATCACTATACAGAAGAACATTCTAGACGAGTTACCGAACTATGTAAATTATTTGCCGAGAAACTAAATTTAGATGATGAGTCTACGTATAACTTAGTCACTGGTGCATCGTTTCACGATGTCGGAAAGATTGGAATACCTGACAACATATTGTTAAAGCAAGGCAAACTCACAGATGAAGAATTTGAGACAATTAAACTACATCCGACTATTGGTGCTAATATTTTTAGTGTTTCTGACATTTTTAATGATGTCGTTCCTATTATTAAGTATCACCACGAAAGATTTGACGGGAAAGGTTACCCAGAGGGATTAAAAGGCGAAGAAATCCCATATCTTACTAGAATTTTAAGTATTTGTGATAGCTTTGATGCAATGGTCTCAAGACGTTCATATAAAGAACCTAAGACAAAAGAATTTGCAATAGATGAAATTCGAAAGAATATGGGCAAACAATTTGATAGTAAATTAGCTACAAAATTTATAGAAATGGTTTTAGAAGATAATCGTGTAAATAATATATATAATTTTTAACAAATTATTAGCTTTGACAAAGATTATCTATACCTTTGCACAATGTTGTTTTTTAGCTATTAATATTTTATTGATAAAAAGCTTGATAAAAAAGACTATGAACTTAAATTTTAAAAAGTTTATAGTCTTTCTTATTGTATATAAATTGCTATAGCTTTTATAATTTTATTCTTTCTTAGTTTATCACAACTTACTTTATATCCTATTACACTAACTTCACAAGACATTTCACTTAGTAATTCAATATCCCCTTGAATAATTTGATTATTAAACCATACAAAGGTATCATTTATCATAAAAAAATCTTTAAAATTTCTAGTAAATCTATCACTATTACAAATCTTTATATATCCAACTTCAAAAGTAAGTCTACCATTTCTTGAATCTTCTAATTCTTCAATCATTGAAAGCATTTTATGATAAAAATTAGTATTTTTTACATCTGTTATATCTTCAATATTTAAATATTTTCTTTCAGTTTGAATATTATACGCATTACCTGCATCATACGAAATTCCAACTCTTTCCTTATTCATACATGAATTTTTACAAGATGTACTTACTTTGTTTTCACCTTCTTCTCTTTTTCCATTTTCACCATCTTTTATGCTTTCAATGCATGGTTCTAATCTTACCTCATTATTTTTAGTATAACTTTTTCTAATTGAATATTCCATTACATCTATTTTAAAATCAAATTTATCTAAAGCACCAAATAAAGTTCGTAAAAACACTTTATCTAGATATATATAATACCTCATGATTTCACCTTAATAAAAATATATGCTTTTTTTATATTTAAATGCAAATATGATTTTTTATATTTTCATATTTTGACTTTCCTATTCCATCAACATTCATTATATCCTCTATATCTACAAAACTATTCTTTTTTCTATATTCAATTATTTTATTTGCAGTAGATTCTCCAATACCATTTAAAGACATTAATTCTTCTTTGCTTGCATTATTAATATTTATTTTTTCGTCATCTTCATCAATATAATATGTGCCTTCTGATTCATCTATCTTTTCTTCAATTTCTTCAATATTTTGCTTTTCTAATTTCTTAGTTATAACTATCTTTTCAGAGTCAACTAATTTCTTAGCTAAATTTAACTTTTCTATATCGGCATCCTCTAATATTCCTCCACAAACATCTAACAAATTATATAACCTTGCAGATTGTTCATCTAAATAATATACCCCAGGATTTTTCACTTCACCTGTTATATATACTGCTATTTTTCCGTCATAGTCTTTAATGTTTTCATTATTTACTTTCAAAGCTTCTTTCCTATCAATACTTTGAAATACAATAGATAGACTAGAAAGCAACACAATAGTCATACATATTATGTATGATTTATATTTTATAAAAAATTTCTTTAATTTTAACATAGATTAATCCTCCCAACATTTATTTTTTTTAATATTTAGTATATAATACTATATATACATTAATTGAGGTGAAAATTTGAAATTAACGATAAGATTAAAAAATAAAGTCATGAATTTATTCAAATATATTCTACTTTTTATTTTTTTTAAACTAATTATAAATAAAAACTTTATATATGCTTCTACCCTTCCAATTTCTCATTGTTACAGCAATATAGCGATAGATTATGACAGTGGCAACGTGTTATATTCAAAAAGTGGAGATCAGAGAATATACCCAGCTAGTACCACGAAAATACTTACTGCTATTCTTGCACTTGAGAATTTATCGCTAAATAAAAAAATTATTGTCTCACAAAATCTTTTAGACATGGTTCCAAGTGAGAGTTCAATCATGGGTGTAAAAGCAAATGAAGTATTTAGTGTTAAAGATTTACTTTATGGACTAATGCTTCCTTCTGGAAATGATGCAGCATTAGTGCTAGCTGAAGCTGTAAGTGGAAATGTAGATAGTTTTGTTAACTTAATGAATGAAAAACTTCAAGAACTTGGGTGCTACAATACTCACTTTACAAATCCTCATGGATTTCATGATGATAACCACTATTCAACTGCTTATGATATGGCGAAAATATTTAGATATTGCCTGAAAAATGATGATTTTAAGACTATAATTGGTACTTATGAATATGAAATCACAAGTACTAACATTACAGATAAGCCTAGAAAATTAATTAATACAAATAAATTTTTAAACGAAGCTAATTCTAAAACATATTATGATGTATGTATGGGTGGAAAAACTGGATATACAAGTGAAGCAAAAAATACATTAATATCGTATGCAGTTAAAGATAATAAAACAATAATTGTAGCAAGCTTTGGTGGAATACTAAACGAAAAATATGTACCATATACATATGTTGATTCTAGAGAAATATTTGAATACTGTTTTAATAATTACCATTTAGACGTAATTGCAAAAAAAGATGATTATACATTCACAATAGATGACAAATTAAATTTAAAATTATATGATGTTTCTTTATCTAATGATGTTAATGCTTTAACAAACCAAAATGATATTTTATATACAACATACAATTTAGATATTGACTTTAATAAAATATCCAAAAGTATTAATAAAAAAAATACAAGTAACACAATTGGAACTATTACAATAAACTATATTTCAATTGAAAAAAGCTATTCTAACACATACGATTTAATACTAAACAGTACATCGTCATATAGTACTTTTAAAAATGATTTTAAATTATTAATTGTAAAAAACTTTAAAATGATTATTTCAATATTAGTAGTATTTCTAGCTATACTATTAGTAGTATATACTATTTTAAAATATAAACTATCATTAAAAAAAGATGATATTTTAAAGCTATGAAATTAAAAACAAGATTAAAAATATTTAAAGCAGAATAAAAATAATGTAATATGTTAAATATATAGAACTACATTTTGGTAGTTCTATATATTTTTTTAATAACAACAACATTACAATTAGTATACAAGAATTATTTTTTATTATTTAGATATTAAAATTATTTTCAATTACCTCTTTTGTTTTCTCTTTATCTAATAAATAATATGATACATTATCTATATACTTAGCAGCTCCTGGTGCCGTTGTAGAATATATACCATTTATGTCAATATTAGCTATATCTGTAACATATCTTAAAGCTTCTCTAGTAGTTAAATTAGTATTTGTATTTTTATGTGCAATATCTATCAAATCTGGAATTTTAGATATGTTCTTTACACTAAGTGCAGATTTAGCAAATTGTTTTATAAAATACTGCTGAACCTCCGTTCTATCTAAATCCCCCATTGGATATCCACCAGTTCCATTATTTCCATGTCTATACCTTA
>HF991942.1:12211-17600 GCA_000433135.1 Clostridium sp. CAG:921 | reverse complement strand
CTTACAAATCCTTCGGCATTTTTTCCGTCTAATATTTGGTTTCCCTTTTTTATATCTATATGCAAATTTTGAGTTGGATCATCATATTTCATATCCATTTCAACATCAACTTCTACTCCACCTATTGCATCAACCATACTTATTAACATATCGGCTTTAAACACTAAGTAGTAATCAATCTTTACTCCAATTAAACTTTCAACTTGTTCTACTAATGGAATTATATTCTTTCCTCTATAAATCGAATTTAGCTTGTGACCAACAGAATAATCGCTTGTAATATATGTATCCCTTGGTATTGACATGATCGCTATTTTCCCAGTTTTTACATTATACTTTACGTACATAATTGTATCAGTAAGTCCATCATTAACTCCAACTACCAAAGCATTTATTACTTCTTTTTTTTCTTTTAATGTAGTATCTGCGCCACCAGCAAAATCTTGAGAACTATTTTCATCGCCTTCACCAATCATATAATTTACTGCATATAACGCACTCCAAACAAGAACACAAAACACACTAAGTACAACAAAAATTCTTCTTACCACTACGGCTATAGATTTCTTTTCCTTTAATTTTTTCATATTACACAATCCTTTATCTTATATTTTTCTATAATTTTATAGTTGACTTTACAATATTTACTAACAAGTTATTTTCATATAAAACTTTTACGACAAAACTTTGATTTATTTGTTCTATAACAGGATCTAAAATTGGTAAAGTTGATACAAATGATATAATAGCAAGTAATATCCATAATTTTAACAAAGTTTTTAATAAATTAATACCAATACCTCCAAATTTATTAATTGAGCTAAGTATTGGAAAATCAAATACAAAATTTAATAACATCGTAAGTATATAGCAAATTATTAAGACAACAATAATAATTCCAATAAAACTTATTCCTGACAAGATATACTTTGTTATAGTTATAGCAGCATCATTTATTATTTTATCTTCATCTTCTCCTTTATTTACAATTTTATTTATGAATTCAATAGTATTTTTATCTTTTGAAGAACTATCCTCATTCTTTAAATTTTCAGTTACAAAATTAGTAGCAACTTTTTGAATTGAAGTACCAATCGGAGTGTTATTATATAAAAACTCAGAAACAGTTCCTTGTAGTATAAAAGCTAAAAATATAGCTATAACCAAAGATAAAAAACCTACAAGTATAGAAACCAATCCGTTTTTTATACCCCATATATGCACTAATTGCAAGTAAAACTACCACTATAATATCAAAAATCATACTATCCCTCCTATATTATTTATATTTTTATAACCCTAATTTTATTAGTATAAACAAGAGCTATAGCTTTTTGACCATTAAAAACTATTATATTTTTTGGGGCTATGTCAATATTTTCACTTTTTACTTCAATTCCCCATTTATTTATTACTGACAACCTATCTTGATATACAAAATAATTTAAAAGTCCACTATTTTGTATAAACTTTGGAACATTATCAATACTAGTACTACTTATTAAACTATTATCAAATCTTTTCATATTTATCTTATAATTTGAGCTATCAGAATTTAACTCTTTTTCAACTGTTGTAAAATAATTACTAGTAAGTGATATAAATGACAATTGTGAACTTTCAAAACTCATTATATCAGTTACTTTTTTATCATCGATATTAAGCTTCACTAGCCTATCATCAAGTACTATTATAATATTTCTACCTTGAATAGTCAAGTCATATACAAAGTTGTTATCAAACTTAGCAATTTGTATCAGATTATCATTTTCCTTTGTACCATCTATCAAATTTACTTTTATTCCTATTTTAGAAGATACTGAGCTTGTTTGTAATACTAATAATTTATTAGAATTTTCAATAATCTTCAAATCAACTATTGCATCATTATCCAAATACGCATTATATAAATTTCTTCCGCTCTTGTTATAAACGCCAACAACTTTCTTATATCCACTTGTAGAATATTCAACTGCCATATTTCCATACTCATCCAAATATACATGATTTATTGTTCCATCTATCTTTTGATCTAATATTTCTTTTTTACTTTCAAATAAATAAATATTTCCACTTGTATTATTGACTATAACCATATATTTTTCATATGTATATATAGATGGTGTAAACATGCTATCTAAATTATATTCCCATGTTTTTTTGGCGTTTTTATTATATGTTGCAACCTTTTGATTCGAATAGACTAAAAGTTCTTCATTATAATTCATATAAATGTCATTTTCACCTGTAACAATATCAATCTTTTTTTCTTTTCCAGTATCAAATTTATCTAAACTAATTCCAAAAATTGGACCATACTCATAAAGTAAAACTAAAGTACATAGTACTACTAATAAAATTATCATAAATATAAATCTCTTAGCTACTATAAAAGCTTTTATTTTTTCATTTTTTATTTTATTTATTTCATCTCTTACTTCATTTAAAGTTTTACCTATTCTTTTTTCTCTATCAGCCTTTTCTTTTTGATTATGCATCTTTAATATGTTTAAACTATCATCAATTGGCTTATTATCTTTTGCACTTCTTATAGTCCTTCTGCCCAAATTTAATTCATCATCATAAATATTCTTATTTTCTATTTTTTCGTTTTTAACTTGCTCTTTTTCCAATTCATAATTTACTTTATCTTTATTTTTATCATCTAAAGCATCTGTTAATATACTAATATCACTTGATATTTTTTCATCATCAATATCAACATTTAATTTTGCTCTTCTTTTTACACTACTTTTATTTTCTTCAACTATTTCATCAAGTTCTTTTAGTAATTCTTCCTTTGAATCATCCTTACTATCGGCGTAGGCATATCCACTTCTTTTTTTTATTATAGATTCATTTTCTTGACTTAAAATTTCACCACTATTATCAGATACATTTATAGAACTATTTTTATTGTCTGTTACTTTACCATTATTTAATAAATCATTATCACTATTAGTCTTTTCGGTAGTTTGCGTTTTTTTTATAATAGCACTTCTTCTTTTCGTATTTCCATTAATATTTACTACAAATTTACCTTTCTTCATAGAAATTCTCCCAACTTTTAGGAATAAAATACTTCTTACCAATTAACTTATCAGGCAAATACTGCTGTTTTACTTTAGAATTTTCAAAATCGTGAGGATATTTATACCCTACTCCATATCCTTCCTTTTCCATACCAGAAATTGGAGCATTTCTAATATGCATAGGAACAATTCCAATATCTATATTTTTCACATCTTCTATTGCTGCATTAATTCCAAGATAAGACGTATTAGACTTTTTACTAAGCGCCACCGTAAGTGCTGCTTGTGCCAATAGTATCCTTGCCTCAGGCATTCCTATTTGATATACTCCCTGCATTGCTGCAACTGCAACTTTTAACGCATCACTATTAGCAAGTCCAACATCTTCTGAGGCTTGTATTACTATTCGCCTTGCTATAAACATTGGATCTTCGCCTCCCTCTAACATTCTAGCCAAATAATGAAGTGTTGCATCAGGATCCGAACCTCTCATTGATTTTATAAAAGCTGAAATTACGTCATAATGAGAATCATCTGTCTTATCGTATATACTCTTCTTTTGTTGCATACAGTTTTTTATAACATCTTTATTTATGACTATTACTCCATCACTATTCATATCAGTAGTAAGTACAGCAAGTTCAAGGGCATTTAATACAGTTCTTACATCTCCATTTGAATTCTCAGCTAAAAAGTCAATAGCTTCTTCTCTTACATCTAAATTATATCCACCTAAGCCTCTTTCTTTATTTTGAAGACAATTTTTTAGTATATTTTTGACATCTTCTTTTTTTAGTTCACTAAACTTAAAAACTGTTGAACGTGAAATTAATGCTTTATTAACAGAAAAATATGGATTTTCTGTTGTTGCTCCAATTAATATAACTGTTCCTTTTTCCACATGAGGTAATAGGGCATCTTGCTGCAATTTATTAAATCTGTGAATTTCATCTATAAACAATATGACTTTACCAGTAGGGTTAGTAAATATATTTTGCGCTTCTTCTACTACTTGTTTTATATCACTAACTCCAGATGTTGTTGCATTTAATGAAACAAATTTATTTTTCGTAGTACTTGCTATTATTCTAGCAAGTGAAGTTTTACCACACCCAGGTGGTCCCCAAAATATTGCAGAAGTTAGTTTATCTGCCTTTATAAGCCTATAAAGCAATTTATCTTTTGAAATTATATCTTCTTGTCCAAAAAACTCATCTAGAGTCCTTGGTTTCATTCTATATGCTAATGGTTCCATTTTTCTCCTTTTTGTATTTAAATACAACTACACATATTAATTATATAATAAAACCTAAGTATTAGCAAGCTAGTACTTAGGTTTTTTATTAAATTTCTATTCAATTATCTTTTAAAATTATCTATTATATTATTAACAGTAATACCATACATTTCATATAGTTTATTTGGATTACCAGACTTTCCAAATTTATCATTTATTCCTAATTTTTTTAGTCTTTTTGGATATTCTTCTGTAAGAACATTAGATATTATACTACCTATCCCTCCTATAGTGCTATGATCTTCTATAGATATTAACTTATCAGTATTTTTGGCACATTCTATAATTGTAGCTTTATCAACTGGTTTTATACTATAAAGATCAACAACACGTACATCTACTCCAATAGCATGTAACTTTTCTTTAGCTTCAAGAGCAATAGAAACTGTTGTTCCAACACAAAAAATAGTTCCATCCGTACCTTTTCCAAAAGTTTTTGAGCCTCCAAGTACAAAGTCTTCCTCCATGCTATAGATATCTTTTACGTCACTTCTTCCAAGTCTTATGTACTTTGGTCCGTCTATTTTTAAACATTTTGACAATATATTCTTAGTTGAAACATCATCTGCAGGGCAAAATATTTTCATACCAGGTATTACATTCATAAGTGCTATATCTTCAATGCACTGATGAGTCGGCCCATCTTCACCAACTGCCAATCCAGAATGCGTAGCACATAAATTTATATTTACATGAGAATATGCAGCTGTATTTCTTACTTGTTCATAGGCACGACCAGCCAAAAACATTGCAAATGTAGATGCAAAAACTATTTTTCCACTAATTGCCATTCCACAGGCGGTGCCTATCATATCCTGCTCAGATATACCCATATCAAAATGTCTATTTGGATACAGCTCTCTAAACATTTTAGTATAAGTTGCCTCAGCAAGATCTGCATCAAATACACATACATTTTCATTCTCACCAATTTTAGCCAAAAACTCTCCATAAGCTTTTCTTGTAGATTTCATTATAACTCCCCCTCCTTATTCTAATTCTTTTAAAGCACTTTCTAGGACCGATTTTTCTTTTATTGCTTTGCCATGCCATGACACTT
>HF991942.1:7261-12172 GCA_000433135.1 Clostridium sp. CAG:921 | reverse complement strand
AGAAATTCCTTTTCCTTTTATAGTCTTAGCAATTATAATATTAGGTTTTCCAGATCTTTTTGCATTATCTATCGCATTTAATATTTGCACAAAATCATGTCCATCAATTTCTTGAGTAAAAAATCCAAAGGATTTGAATTTTTCAGACAAGTTATCCACACTTTTAACAGTTTTTATACTTCCATCTATTTGTAAGCCATTATTATCTAAAAATACAATCAAATTGTCCAATAAATATTTATTTGCGCTCATAGCACTTTCCCATATTTGCCCCTCTTCAATTTCGCCATCACCAATAAGACAATAAACATAACCTAAGTCTTTATCCAATTTCTTTGAAAGTGCCATTCCATTTGCCACTGAAAGCCCTTGTCCTAATGAACCACTAGATACATCAACACCAGGTATTTTATTTGTTGGATGTCCTTCTAAATAACTATCATACTTTCTTAAAGTATATAAATCATTTTCTGGAATAAATCCACATTCAGATAAAATAGCATAATATGCTGGTGCTGCATGCCCTTTTGATAAAATAAATTTATCTTTTCTTTTAAAATTGTCATCTAATGTTATGTCCATAGCCTCTTTATACAATGCTACCAAAATTTCCACACATGACAAACTTCCACCTGGATGGCCAGAACCTGCAGCATATATCATTTTTAAAATTTTTCTTCTCACACGCTTTGCATATTCTTCAAGTTTTTGAATATTAACATTTTCTTCCATACTTATCCCCCTTATACAATTAACTTACATATAAATCTAATCTATTCTA
The DNA here is from genome assembly GCA_000433135.1 of Clostridium sp. CAG:921. Classification (GTDB taxonomy): domain Bacteria; phylum Bacillota; class Clostridia; order TANB77; family CAG-465; genus CAG-465. The sequence goes on along the minus strand of HF991942.1, from coordinate 11,391 downwards.
TAGATTTAAAGCCATTACCAATTGCCTCATTAGCATTTACAATATACATAAGTGCATCACTATCATTTTCCCTAATTATACTTTTTAATTTTGAAATTTGTTGTCTTGATATAACGCAATCAATCTTCGTATTAGCATTTCCAGTATGTGCACCAATAGAATTAGTAATAGTTGCGCCTCTTTTTAACTCTCTGAGTATTGCAATAACTACTGCATCGCCTTTACTTGTTATAATTGTTGCCACTTTTGTACTATTTACCCCCTCAAAAAATAAGTCTATCATCTTTGTTGAAATAAACATTGCAATTATTGAATATAGTCCAATATTTAAATCTTTAAATACAACTATAGTACTAAAAATTATAGTGCTCTCAATCACAAGTAAAATCTGTGATAAACTTTGAAATTTAGTAAATTTATAAATAATTTGAGCCAGCAAATCAGATCCTCCAGAACTTGCACCAGTTCTAAATATAAGTGATAATCCAATACCAGATACTATTCCACCAAAAATACAAGAAATTTGCAAATCAGCCACTTCAGCAGTTAATATATTATTGTATTTAACCATCTCTAAAAAAAGTGATAATATCACTGTAGAATATATTGTTTTTATCGTAAAATTCCTTCCAAGCTTTAAAATAGATATCAAAAGAAGTGGCAAATTTAATACTAATATTGTCACGCCCAATGGGATGTTAAAAGTATAATACAGCATAGTAGCAATTCCAGATGCTCCACCAGTAGACATTTTATGAGGCAATAAAAACAAATTTATTCCTAAACTTACAAGGTATGAACCAACTGTAAGTAAAAGTAGCTCCATTAAAAAATTATATAAACGTTTCAAACTAATTAAAATTTCTTTTCTTTTTATACTTTTTCTTACACTTTCTTTCATAACTAATCCACCTTATATTATTTTCTCCACCAAGTTATATAATATACATGAATTCAATTACAAATGATTTATCTTATGTTTACGTAAATATTTAAATTTAGATTTTTCTAAATCTCTTTTCTTAATATATCTAAAAAGCTTTCATCAGTAACATATTTCTTAAATTTTCTACTTTTTAGTTCATCTATTTTTTTATCAAAATCTTCTCCGTCTTTATAGTAAAGTATATACCCATCATCTTCTAATTGTTTACATATTTGAATTTGATGATCATTTACATGCTCTTTATATTTTGCAAGCCTTGGTACTGCCAATATTTTTTTACCATTATACAATCCATCAAAAATAGTTCCAACACCACCATGACATATAATGTAATCTGCGGATTCAAAATATTTTCTAAACTCTTCTTTTGGTAAAAAAGATTTTATCTTAATTTTATTACTAGTATACTTTGTATATCCAGCTTGCGCTATTATTTCTTCATCTTTCAAAGCCTTTGAATTTTCAACCAATTTAAATAATCTTGAAAAATCCTGTTTTTGCGTTCCAACAGCTAAGAATACCATTACATCAGCCTCCCAATATATTCAGCCTTCTCTAACTTATTGGCTAAACTTTTCCATTGCACATAGAATTTATCTGCTATCTTATACATATTCTTTCCAGTCACAGATAATTCCTCTGTCATTGCTAGTGTTTCTATATATATAACTTTTACCTTAAATATATGTGCAATAAAACACATAATACCACCAGTATGTGCCCCAGTAGAAACTATTGTATCTGGTTTAAATCCTAAAATTATACATATTGACTTTATAACATTATAAATTAGTACGAAAAAATACTTAAGAGGATAAAACCTTGATCCATACATCATATATTTTATGTTATATTTTTCACTTAATTTTTTTGTAACATCAGTTTTTTCTGTAACAATTAAATAATTGTACTCACTAAACAATTTTTCCATTCTTAGAAGTTCTGTTAAATGACCACCAGAACTAGATGCAAATATAACTTTCTTCAATATCTTTTTCTCCTTTTATTTTTAACTTTAAATTATATTTAGAGTATTTATTTTCTATATAAATTTTGTTAATTTTCTTAGGTCCTACAACAATTGATGCATATCTATTTTCAATAGTAAGGACTACTATATTTAGCTTACCTTCTGATATAACACCACTTTCAACTCCTTTAGATATCCTATTATCCAAATCTTGTCTTAATAAATCAGAAATAACATATTCAGCCATGTTATCACAAACAGGCCCCGCTATTTCTTTATTGCTTACGGTTATTTCATCTGTAGATTGCAAACCAAGTCGTATTATCCTTACATTTGTTTTTTGACAATATCTTAATATAATTCCAACTCTTTTTATAGTTTCATCAAGTGTAAGTGGAATATACTTGCCATCTATATACAAATCATACAATTTACTTGGATGTATAACATATACTGGATATATCCTCATATCTTCTGGCTTTAATTTTAACACTGCTTTTATTGTTTCTTCTTCTTTTAAAATAGTACTTCTTGGTAATCCTATCATTATTTGAATTCCAAGTCTAATTCCAAATAAGTGAATAAGCCTTGTAGCACGGATAACATCTTGTTTTGTATGTCCTCTTTTTGAATATTCTAACACTTCATTTGACATAGATTGAACACCAAGTTCTATAGTTTCAACACCGTAAAACTTTAGAATTTTTAAAATTTTTGGAGAAATATAATCAGGTCTTGTTGAAAGTCTAATACTTTTAACAATTCCTGCATCAATATATTTTTTAGCCACTTTAAGATAAGCAATTTGATCATTTATGCTAATTCCAGTAAAGCTCCCACCAAAAAATGCAATTTGAATGCTTCTTCTCGTATCTCCAATCTCTTCTAATCTTTTTTTTATAATTTCATCTACATCATCAGGTCTTACTTTTTTTGTATTTCCACTAATTTTTCTTTGATTACAAAATATACATTCATTTTTACAGCCAAAGTGCGGTATAAATACAGGAATAGTATATTGACTTTCTTTATTTTCAAAATTCTTTAATTCGCTTTTTATTTCATTAGTAAAATTTAAGCTAAAATACTCTTTTTTCAAGTGCGTCTTTTGCTGCATGTTGCTCAGCATGTTTTTTTGATTTTCCAATTCCATCACCTATTTTTTTATCATTGAAATAAAGTTCTACGCTAAAAGTTTTATCATGTTCTGGTCCTTCTTCATTAACTAATCTATATTCAATCTTTACATTTCCATTTCTTTGAAGTATTTCTTGTAGCTTAGTTTTGTAATCTACATTTAATACATCGCCCTTAATTCCAAGTTCTATTTCTTTTCCAAGCAACGTAAGTACAGTATTTCTAGCTATATCATATCCAGCATCTAAGTATATTGCACCAAGCACTGCTTCAAAAGCATCTGCTAAAATTGCATCCTTAGGTTTACCATTGGTGGAAGTTTCACATTTTCCAAGTAGCATGTAATTTTGAGCTTCAATTCTTTTCATTGCGCTACTAAGAGAAGCTTCACATACTATAGTTGCTCTCTTCTTGCTCATCTCTCCCTCGCTAAATTCTGGAACATGTGCATACAATACATCTGAAATTACATGTTCAAGAATTGCATCTCCTAAAAATTCAATCCTTTCATTATATTTAACATTTGTATGCTTTGCACTTTCATAAGCATATGATTTATGAGTTAAAGCCATTTTTAATAATGATATATCATTAAAAACATACTGAATTTTAGATTCAAATTCTAGTAGTTTCTCATTTTCTAGTTTATTATTCACGGTATATCCCCCTAACTAAAGTAAAAGAATCATTCTATTAATTCCTTTTATTATATTATACAAAAAATATATTTCATTTTCAAGTTATATTAACAATATCTTAGTATACGATATTACAATAAAATAGTAAATTCAATCATTTATATTAAACTAGAATATATAATGCTTAGATCTAAAAATTCTAATTTACTAAACTATTGCAATAGTAAGCTTAATAAACAAAATAATGCAAAACAAAAGACACTACTTATATAGTGCCTTACATTTACTTATTGATTAGCTTTTATATATTCAACTGCATCACCTACAGATGTAATTTTTTCTGCTTCAGCTTCTGGAATTTCCATGTCAAATTCTTCTTCAAGTGCCATTATTAATTCAACAATATCTAGTGAATCAGCACCTAAATCATCTATAAAAG
>HF991942.1:2478-7248 GCA_000433135.1 Clostridium sp. CAG:921 | reverse complement strand
ATCATCTATAAAAGTTGTTTCCATTGTTATCGTATCTAAGTCTTCTATTCCAAGTTGCTCACCAATAACCTCTTTTACTCTTTCAAATATAGCTTCCATTTTGCACCTCCTTGACAATAACTGAAATACATTTCTATTATCTAATATTTACGTTATAATGTCAATAGTATTACTACTTTTTTATAAATTTTATTTTAAAATTACTTAACTTCATTATTTTTGCAAAATCAATAAAAAAACTCAGTTGAAATTCCTCAAAAAAAATGATATAATTATTTGGATTGATGTTTCATCAACTAAAAAATTTTTTAGGAGGACTTTAATAATGTTTAGGAGAAAAGTAGTTAATTATGCAAAATTAAATAAAAATATTGATGAACTTTATAACGCGCTAGCTGAAGTAATTTTGGTACTAAAAGATGGTAGTATAGTTAAAGTAACTCATAAATTTACAGTTTATGAAAAAGATGGACAGTATTACGATGCGTTTACTGACAAATTGATTTTAAAATACAGCAGTTATCCAATTTGTCAACAACCAAATACTCCTTATATAATTTCTATTGATAAAATAGAGGAATCTAAACTTAAAGTATAATTTTTACTATTTTATTGATAATTCCATTTTTAAATTTTAATTTATGTGATTATTTTCTAAAAAGAGCTTTGTTTTAATGTCTATTACATGTTAAAACAAAGTTCTTTATTATATATAAGTAATATTGACTTATTGTTGAATTTTTGTTGATTGTGTTGTATAATATACTCAAGGTGTTGAAAATGATAAAAATAATGTTAATTGATAATAATTCTGATAGTATTGTAGATACAATAAATAAAATTAAAGAATATAATACCAGTGAATTTTTAATTTCTCGCATATCTACTACATTAGATGACGCTTATGAGCATATAACCTTTAGAAATCCTGATGTAGTGATTATTAATCTTCAGATTTATAACTTTAATGTAATAGAATTTTTTCAAAAACTCAAAAATTTGGAAATTACTAGTGAAATTATAATTATTACTTCTGAAGATAATCTATTATTAAATAAAATAGTAAAAAATTATAACATTACGAGAATTTTTTTACAACCTTTTAATTTTAAAATTCTAGCAGATTGTTTAAATAAAATAAATATAGAAAGGACAAAGGAAAAGAATAAAAACAATTTATATTCAACTCTTTATGACATTCTTTCAAAATTTAACTTTAATAGAAAGTCTATAGGTTATTCATACATTATTGAAATATTTAAAATTTGCTTCTTAGAAGGATGTGTCCCTACTCCTTTTGAAGGTAAGGTTTATACAAAACTTGCCAAAACAAATAATCTGAAGCGTAGTGATACAATAAAGTGGAATATTGAAAAAAGTATAAATTCTATGAAAAAAACTACAGATAAGGAAATTTTAGAATATTATTTCGATAGGTTAAAAATAACTCCTAAAACGTTTATTCATGTTGTATTTGACCTAATCATATTAAAAGCAAACCAAATTAGCTGATATTTTGGTTTGCTTTTAATTTTTAGTGTAAAAAATACACACAGAGCATGATACTCTATGTGTATAATTCTATATTAAAATTAATAATTAACCAATGATATCTGATACTGAACCAGCACCAACAGTTCTACCGCCTTCACGAATAGCGAATTTTAATCCCTTTTCAATAGCGATAGGAGTTATTAACTTAATCTTCATAGTTACGTTATCACCAGGCATTACCATTTCTTTTTCTTTTGGTAATTCAATTACACCTGTAACATCAGTAGTTCTGAAATAGAATTGTGGTCTATATCCTTGGAAGAATGGAGTATGTCTACCACCTTCATCTTTAGTTAAGATATAAACTTGAGCCTCAAATTCAGTGTGAGGATGTATTGTACCAGGTTTTGCAATAACTTGACCTCTTTCGATTTCAGTTCTTTGAATTCCTCTTAATAATACACCTGCATTATCACCAGCTTCAGCTTGAGCTAATTCTTTTCTGAACATTTCAATACCAGTTACTACTGTTTTTCTTGGTTCATCAGAAAGGCCAACAATTTCAACTTCTTCAGAAAGTTTTAATGTTCCTCTTTCAATTCTACCAGTTGCAACTGTACCTCTACCTGTAATAGTAAATACATCTTCAACAGGCATTAAGAAAGGTTTATCTGTATCTCTTTGTGGAGTTGGAATATATGTATCAATAGCGTCAAGTAATTCTTTGATACAAGCATATTCTGGTGCATTAGGATCTGTAGAAGTAGACTCTAATACTTTAAGAGCAGAACCCTTAATAATTGGAGTAGTATCTCCTGGGAAATCATATTTGTTTAATAGATCTCTTATATCCATTTCAACTAATTCTAATAATTCTGGATCATCAACCATATCACATTTGTTCATGAAAACAACGATATATGGAACGCCAACTTGTCTAGCAAGAAGAATGTGTTCTCTTGTTTGAGGCATTGGACCATCAGCTGCAGATACAACAAGGATAGCACCATCCATTTGTGCAGCACCAGTGATCATGTTCTTTACGTAGTCAGCATGTCCTGGACAGTCAACATGAGCATAATGTCTAGTTGGTGTTTGATATTCAACGTGAGCAGTAGAAATTGTAATTCCTCTAGCTCTTTCTTCTGGAGCTCCATCGATTTGATCGTATGCTTTAAATTCAGCTCCACCTAATAAGCTACAATATTTAGTAATAGCAGCTGTAAGAGTAGTTTTACCATGGTCAACGTGACCAATAGTACCAATGTTTACGTGTGGTTTAGTTCTTTCATACTTTTGCTTTGCCATTAAAAATTCCTCCTAATTTCAAATTTCGATGTCTAAAAGACATCATATTACACTATCATTTTACTACATCTAAAAGTATTTTGCAATACATTGATGTAAATTTACAATAAAAAAGATTTATTCTTCTGATTTCTTTCTACCAGCAACTATTGTTTCCATAACAGACTTAGGAACTTCTTCATAGTGTGATGGTTCCATTGAATAAACACCTCTTCCTTGAGTTTTTGATCTCAAGTCTGTTGCATATCCAAACATCTCTGAAAGTGGTATAAATGAATGTATAGTTGTAGTACCTTGTACTGTATCCATTCCTTCCATTTTTCCACGTCTAGAGTTAACATCACCGATAACATCTCCCATATATTCTTCTGGAACAATAATATCAACTTTCATTATTGGTTCAAGAAGTACAGATCCGCCTTGACGACAAGCCTCTTTAAATGCCATAGATCCAGCTATATGGAACGCAGCTTCTGATGAATCTACATCATGGTAAGAACCATCAACTAAAGCAACTTTGACATCAACTACTGGATATCCAGCAAGTATACCTGCCTTCATTGCATCTTGTACACCTTCATCAGTTGGTTTAACATATTCTTTAGGAACAACGCCACCAACAATTTTTGATTCGAATGAATATCCTTTACCTGGTTCATTAGGTTCAACTTCAAGCCAAACGTGACCATATTGTCCTCTACCACCAGATTGACGAATAAACTTACCTTCAACTTTAACTGGTTTCTTGATTGTTTCTTTGTAAGCAACTTGTGGTTTACCAACATTTGCTTCAACTTTAAACTCTCTTTTCATTCTGTCAACAATTATATCAAGGTGTAATTCACCCATACCTGCAATAATTGTTTGGCCAGTTTCTTGGTCTGTATAAGTTTTAAATGAAGGGTCTTCTTCAGCTAATTTTTGTAATGCAATTGCCATCTTTTCTTGATCTGCCTTTGACTTTGGTTCAATAGCAACATCAATAACTGGTTCTGGAAATTCTATAGATTCAAGTACTATTGGATGACTTTCATCACATATAGTATCACCAGTAACAACATCTTTTAAACCTACTGCACAGGCAATATCACCAGCATATACTTTATCTATATCTTTTCTATCATTTGCATGCATTTGAATAAGTCTTCCTATTCTTTCCTTTTTACCTTTATTTGCATTTAATACATATGAGCCACTATCTAAAGTACCTGAATATACTCTAAAGAATGTTAGTTTACCAACATATGGATCAGTCATTATTTTAAATGCAAGAGCAGCAAAAGGCTCATCATCAGATGATTTTCTATCTTCTTCAGTTCCATCTTCAAGTACACCTTTAATGTCTGGTATATCAGTTGGAGCTGGCATATAATCAACAATGTTATCAAGTAATTCTTGTACACCTTTATTCTTATATGAACTACCGCAAGTAACTGGAACCATAGTGTTAGCTATAGTTGATTTTCTAATTGCAGCTTTCATTTCTTCAATAGTAATTTCCTCACCATTTAAATATTTTTCCATTAAAGCATCATCAACTTCAGCTATATGTTCTATAAGTTCAGTTCTATACTTTTCAGCTATTTCTTTCATATCATCTGGGATTGGTTCATGTCTTACATCTTTTCCAAGATCATCATAATGAACACATGCTTCCATTTTTAGTAAATCAACTATACCCCTAAAAGTATCTTCTTTACCTATTGGAAGAGCTATTGGAACTGCATTTGCTTGTAATCTTTCTCTTAATTGTCTTACACAATTATAGAAATCAGCACCTGTAATATCCATTTTATTTACGTATACCATTCTTGGTACATTATATTTATTTGCTTGTCTCCAAACAGTTTCTGATTGTGGTTGAACGCCACCTTTTGCACAAAGAACTGTAACAGATCCATCTAGAACTCTAAGAGATCTTTCAACTTCAATTGTAAAATCAACGTGTCCTGGTGTATCAATAATGTT
>HF991942.1:0-2470 GCA_000433135.1 Clostridium sp. CAG:921 | reverse complement strand
GTATCAATAATGTTTATCCTATTATTGTTCCAATAACAAGTTGTAGCAGCTGAAGTAATTGTAATACCTCTTTCTTGTTCTTGAGCCATCCAGTCCATAGTAGCACCACCATCATGAACTTCACCTATTTTATGTGTCTTACCAGTATAAAATAGGATTCTTTCAGTGGTAGTAGTTTTACCAGCATCAATGTGTGCCATGATACCGATATTTCTTGTCCTCTCAAGAGGATATTCTCTACCTGCCATTTATTTTCCTCCTTCGGATAATTTCTACCATCTATAATGAGCAAATGCCTTATTAGCTTCTGCCATTTTATGAGTGTCTTCTTTTTTCTTGAATGCTCCACCTTGATTGTTTATAGCATCCATTATTTCTCCTGCTAATTTGTCTTCCATGCTATGTTCATTTCTTTTTCTAGCATATTCAACTAACCATCTTATTGCAAGAGATTGTCTTCTATCAGCTCTAATTTCCATTGGTACTTGGTATGTAGCACCACCAACTCTTCTTGCTTTTACTTCAAGTGCTGGTGTAACGTTGTCAAGAGCTTGTTGGAAAGCGTCTAATGCTTCTCTACCAGTCTTTTGAGCTACTATATCAAATGCACCATAAACTATCTTTTGAGCTGTTACTTTCTTACCATCCCACATAACTTTGTTTATAAGTTTTGTTACAACCTTTGAATTGTAAATTGGATCTGGCATAACATCTCTTTTTGCTATATGTCCTTTTCTTGCCACTTTTCTTCCCTCCTTGTTTCTAATTTTGCTCAAATAAGCAAATAGGTACTCAAAAATTCTAATTTTTGTATGGGCTTGTTATTATAAAACTTCAAGCGCCTAACCTAAAACTATTTTTTCTTTGCTCTTTTTGCACCATATTTTGATTTTGCTTGCATACGGTTAGCAACACCTGCAGTATCAAGCACACCTCTAACAATGTGATAACGAACACCTGGTAGGTCTTTTACTCTTCCACCTCTAATTAAAACAACACTGTGTTCTTGTAGATTATGACCAATTCCTGGAATATATGCTGTTACTTCCATTGTATTAGATAATTTAACTCTGGCTACTTTTCTTAATGCAGAGTTTGGCTTTTTAGGAGTTTGAGTCTTTACAACTGTACAAACACCTCTTTTTTGTGGAGAAGATTGATTAGTAGCTGCTTTCTTTCTTGAGTTATATCCTCTTTGTAAAGCAGGTGACTTTGATTTTGTTACTTTATCCTCTCTACCATGTCTTACTAATTGACTAAATGTAGGCACTTTAAGTTCACCATCCTTCCTTACTAAATGTACTTAATATTTGCATACAAGTACATCATTAATTATAATCAATTTTTGGCATAAAGTCAACGTTTTTTTCAAAATTTTACATAAATATTACAAAATATATATTACATAAAAATTTAAAATATGTCTAAAAAAAGAAACGTATTTATTTAATTTTATAATACATTTCCTTTTTAGATTAATAAATCAAATTTCATTGCTATTGTGAAAAAGCCACACATATTCATTAATATGTATGACTTTTATTTTATTAAATATGGTATAATTAAAAGTTATTATTTTTTTAAAACTATATAAGTATCAAGAACGTTATAATATATAAATTTAGTAGACTTAGTTTCTAAGTAATCTGTAAATTTATTCTTTCTTAAAACATCTATAGTTTTTTCAGGCACATTATCAAATCCATTTACTTTATATTCTACTAAATTTTCATCTGAATTTTTTGAGATAATTTCCTTTAGCTTATTTGCAAAATTATCACCACTTACAATATTTTTTCCAGTATATTCATAAAAATTATATTTTGTTGACGTAGATTCAGGTATAATATCCTCCTCAGAAATCACATGTGTCTTTTTTATAGTTTCAGTATTTATATTAAAGTAAGAGTGAAATACTACTTTTTTTTCGGTTTTTATCGAATTATCTGACGTTATATCAGTATGATACCATCCGTCTTCAAGTTGAACCATATTCCAAGCATGTGATGTTCCGTTAAGGCTACCAGACACAATTATTGACTTGATTCCAACTTTATCAAGTAAAATTTGAAAAGTTTTTGCAAGACCATCACAAACTGCTAAATTTTCTGTTAAAGTGCCTTCAATTGTATGATATTTACTTGGAATTTTAGAGAGGTCTTCATATTCATAATACGTAACTTTCTTTGATAATACATCATGAATTTTTTGTTCATTTTCAAAGTCTTTTCCTTTTTCAATTGTAGCCTCATTTAATATTTCATCAAATTTTGAATTTAAGCGAGCTATACTGTTATTTAGCTCTTCTATACTTCCAAATTGATACGTAAGCCCAACTATAACACCTGTCCCAGTAATTCCAGTTTTAGTAGAAACTGTATATTTATCATCCATATAATATACTTCTGGATGATCAAGCAAAAATTTGTGAAGTGCTACTTCAACATCTTTCATAGTTGTCTCAGAATCA
>HF991941.1:12855-15627 GCA_000433135.1 Clostridium sp. CAG:921 | reverse complement strand
ATAAAATACTTTATAAAAAATAATTAGAAAAGTTCAGGAGGTTTTTTAGATATGAAAAAAAGCGTAAAGATATTTTTAGTTATTATGTTGGCTATTATTGTAATATTATTAATATTATTTGCTATTTTAATGCTAACTGAATATAAACCAAAAGATGTAGAACAATTAAATGTAGAAGGAAATGCTACAAAAGTACTTAATTTGGAAGAAAAAGTAAAAATACTTACCTATAACATTGGTTATTTGTCACTTGATAAAACGCAAGACTTTTTTTTAGATGGTGGAACGTCTGTAAGACCAAAAACTAATGAAAATGTACTTAAAAACTTAGATGGCGTAAATAAAATTATTGCTTCTCAAAATCCAGATATATGTTTATTACAAGAGGTAGACTTAAAAGCAAAACGTTCGTATTATATAAATGAATATGAAAAAATAAGTGAAAAATTTAATGGTACATCAACATTTTCTATGTATCATAGATGTTTATGCATTCCATATCCTATATTTAATATGGTAGGATATGTTGAAGCTGGTATGACAACTTTGAATAAATATAATAATGTATCTACTAGGATAGCATTACCTAGTGCATATAGTTTTCCAATGAAGCAGGTTATGTTTAAAAGAAATTTGTTAAAGCAAGTTATAGATATTAAGGATTCTTATAAGAAACTTGTAGTATTTAATTTACATCTAGAAGCTTATGATGATGGTGGCGTAAGATTAAAGCAATTAAACATTTTAAAAGATGAGATGTTAAAAGAATATGAAAAAGGAAACTATGTAATAGCAGGTGGAGATTTTAATCAAACTTTTCCAGTTGTAGATAATAAAAAATATCCTGTACTTGATGATAAGAATTTTGTAGCAAATGTTATTCCAAGTGATTTTATAGGTAAAAATTTAAAGTATGCTATTGATGATAGTTTGCCAACTTGTAGGCTTTTGAATAAGCCTTATAGTGGAAATTATCAAGATACACAGCTTTATGTATTAGATGGTTTTATAGTTACTAACAATGTAAAGATTAATGAAGTAAAAGTAATAGATACAAATTTTGAGTATACTGACCATCAACCTGTTTTACTTGATTTTACATTGCAAAGTGAAGAAGTGGAGTAAATATGGAATTAAAGAATGAAGAAAATATAGAAAAAAATAACAATCAAAATATTATAAAAATGCTATTAAAACTTGAGAGTTCCAAATTTAGAAGTAGCTTTCATTTAAAAAAATGTGATTTTGAATATATAGATAAAAAAGGTATTGATAAGATAGTGTCGCATGCCTATGATTTTATAGAAAAAAGATTATCAAGTGATATTATTTCAAATGATGGAAAGCAAACTCCAATGAGGGGACACCCTGTTTTTATAGCTCAACATGCAACTGCAACTTGTTGTAGGGGATGTTTAGAAAAGTGGCATAAAATTCCAAAAGGAACAAATCTTACAAAATCTCAGAAAGACTATATTGTAAAGTTAATAATGGCGTGGATTGAAAAAGAAAAATATCAAGTTTCAAAAATTAAATAAAATGAAAAAGCTTAGCCCAGTTTTGTGCTAGATTTTATATATTTTTAATTATAAATTTTTTACTATAAATTTTACTTATGTACAATAATAAGTATAGATTTAATTGGAGATTGCAAATGATACTTCTAAAGGTGCTGTAAAATTTTCTTAAGTTATATTTAATTTGTTAGCTATAAAAATTAGTGTGAAGATTATTTTCACACTTTTTTTGCTCAAAAAATTTTTTTATAAAACTAACTCTAAATTATTTTTTTTAAATATTGTATCTAAAATTGAAAATAGAGATTGTTATAAAACTTATTTAAACTAGTATATTATTATAAGTGTGGCATAATAAAAATACTGATATTTTAGTGTTTTAATATCAGTATTTTGGACTATATTTTCAAATATCTTATTAATTTAATTTATATGTTAGAATATAATTTTATTTGTTAACTATTTAAAAGAATTGAAAGTAATAAATCATTAATATGTTAATTATAATAAGATTTTAAAAATTATTAAGTACTTTTTTTATTTAATAAAGATTAACTAATTAGTATTTTTTAACTAATTTTTGTTTTCGATATCTGATATATTGGTAAACTTAGTGTCTTTTTCTCTTTCTTCACTTTTATTTTCCATAATATTATGCATAGTACGTGTTACAAGTAAATTGTACTTTGAAGCATGACGAAGCTCATCTATTAAAATCTCTAGTATAGATTGATAATTGTTAGAATCTGTCATAGCAGATAAGATTTTTGCATATTTTGCAGCAGCATTAGTTTCAGATATGACAGCATTTTGTAAATTTTCAACATATGTCATTGGTGTTTTTTTACTAGAATTAGTGTTAGTTGGAAGTGGCAATTTTATTCCAGTTAAATTATAATAAATTTCACGTAACATTTTGTTGTGTTTCATTTCATCATCTCTAATAGATGATATTATTTCTTTATCTTCAGAAAGTATAGCTTGATTTAATAACAAAGTGTAAAACATTTCATCTTCAAATTCATCCATTATAGAGTGTTTTATTGTATCAAGAGCAATTGCTAAATTTGGATTTTGCATTTCTGAAGTTCGCATAAAATTTTCATTTGAATTTTGAATAAAATATGTATCATTTATACATTGATTCATTAAATAAGGTGATATAGCCTTAGGGTATGTATTATTTATGTAATTTTCATATGAGTTATCTTGATCAAAAAAATTCATTTTAATTCCTCCTTGCATACTAATATAA
>HF991941.1:0-12797 GCA_000433135.1 Clostridium sp. CAG:921 | reverse complement strand
TTAGTATAGGTGTAAAATTTTACTTTGTAATTAAATGGCAAATTCTATGTTGACACAAATAATCTTTTATCATATAATTATTATAGTATTGTTAAGGAGACCTTTATGAACGAAAATGAAGAAAATAAAAACTTAAATGATGAAATAAAAAGTAATGAAGTTAATAAAAACGAAGAAAATTTAGAAAGTAAAATTGAAGAAAAAATAGTTGACGTGGATAATTCGAATAAAAATGATAGTAATGTAGAGTCGTTGCAAAGTGATAATGAAGATAAAGTTGTAAGGACTGGCAGTAAGAATGAAGAAAAATATAAAAAGTCAGAAATTTCTGTAGTAAAAAAAACTAAGAATCCTAAAAAAGTAGTTGTTATTATATTTGTGGTTTTAGCAATTTTTGGTATTTTAATTGGTGCTTACTCTTGTTTTGTAAAAATGTATACAGGAGTATTTAAAAATGTTTATTTACTTGATGAAAATATGTCTTTTAAGTCTGAAGAAGATGTTATAAAGTATGTAACAGAATTAGATCAAAAATTTCAAGAAAGTTTATCAAATGAGGAAAATGGAATTGATATATACCAAGGTACAGAAAATATATATAAAGTTTTTGCTAGTGACTTTGAAATAAAAATAAATATTGCCAAAACAGCACAAAATATAATGAATTACGGAAGAGAAAAGGGAATATTAAAAAATGATATTGATGTTTTAGTAGCTATGTTTTCAAAAAGAAATGTCGATATTGTTTTTGATATTAATAATTCAAAACTTGAAGAAACACTAAAAAATGTGGAATTAACCTTAAAGAATAGATTTGTAGATGACAAATATACACTAGACGAAAAAGATGCAAAATTGATTATAACTAGGGGAACTACTGGAAATACAATAGATCTTGATACTGAAAAAGAAAAGCTAATTAATATTTGCAAGAATAATATGATTTATAATAAACATGAAAGTTTGAAACTTGATATAAAGTCTAAGAAGCCAACAGAACTTGATTTAAATAAATTATATAATGAAGTAAAAAAAGATGCTAAAGATGCTTATATTGATGAAACTAAAACTCCAATTGAACTTGTAAAAGAAGAAGTGGGTTACGATTTTAATGTAGAAGACTTGAAGAATTTACTTGAAAAGGAAGGAAATCAAGATGAAGGTAAGACTATTTATTTTAGTCTTACAGTAATTGAGCCAAAAGTAAAACTAAGTGATATTACATATAAACTTTATCGTGATAAACTTGCAGGATATACAACGTACTTTACTCCTGGCGTATACGCAAGATCTACAAATTTAAAAATAGCACTTTCATATTTAAATGATATAGTAATAATGCCTGGAGAGACTTTTTCGTATAATGCAGCTGTTGGTGATGTAAGTGCTGCACAAGGTTATCAAGCAGCTGCAGTTTTTAAAGGTGGAACGACAGTAAATGAAATAGGCGGAGGTATTTGTCAGACTACATCAACGTTATATAACGTAGCACTCATGGCAAATTTACAAATAGTTGAAAGATATCAACACGGTTTACCAGTTGGATATGTTCCACCAAGTAGGGACGCTACAGTATATTCACCATCACTTGATTTTAAATTCAAAAATACTAGAAAATATCCGGTAAAAATAGTTACGTCATTTTCATACGATGGTAGTTTAAATATTAGCCTTTATGGGACAAAAGAGGAAGAAGAGTATGAAGTTATATTATCTTCAACATATCTAAAAACTATAAATTATACAACTAGATATATATATGATGAAAGTTTACCTGAGGGTGAAAGTATAGTTGTATCAAAAGGAGTAAATGGATATCAATCTGAAGGATATATAACTAAGAAGTTAAATGGAAAAGTAGTTTCAAGTAGTCTACTTTCAAGAGATACATATAATGCTCAACAAGAAGTTATAAAAATAGGAACTAAGAAATCAGAGTAAAATATATTAGTGCTTTTGCATAAAAAGAAAATATAAAGTAGACATAAAAAAGTGACGTTTGAAACATAAAATTTATTAAAAAGTATTGAACTTTATATAAATTTATTGTATAATTAAAATTAGATTGGATAAGTTAACCAAGAAAGAGGTAGTTGATATATGGAACCTTTAACACAAATGAGTAAATTTGAAGTAATGGACATGCCTGGAATGACAACAATGGCTTTTGTAGTTGAAAAAAATGAAGAAGATTATATGAAAGGTAATGCTTTATTATCATTGAAAAAGTTAGAGCCGGTTGATACACCAACTAACGGAAAAATAAAAAAAACATTTAGTATTTTAAAAACTGATAATGATCCACATCTGATAGTTCTTTTGACTCTTACACCATCGCGTGCAATTTTAAGTACAGGAGAGTTATCTGATAATGGATTTAAAGCCACAGAAACGGGGGTACCGTTAAGTTATGGATCTATATACAATAAAACAGGAGTGGAGTATAAAGAAGTTGAATATACACCAGGTATGAAAAGACACTTTTCTATTATAGATACTCAAACTGGCGAGGAAGTTAGACCTGTATTATATACAGACGAAGTATCTGGTAAGGTTAAGGGAAGATGTAAAATTTTGCCTAATAGACCGTATATAGTTTTAGAACTAAAATTTGAAGATTAATAATTTAAGATGTAGTAATAAATGTGGTTTATATGTAGTAATAGATGTAGTAAGGGAGGATTTTAGATATGAAAATTCAGTTTAGAGCAATTGTTATGAATGGTGATGGCGAAAAATTAAACGTCATATCAAAATGTCAGGGAGATGTAGGAGAAATGAATTTACCAGTTATCAGTGTAAAAACTAGTTCATTTAATCCATTAACAGACATTTCTTTTGTTCAAGATAAAGTTTAAAATGTTAATTAAAATGAAGTAGAAAATGAGGGGTCTATTAACATGCATAAATGTAGGCTCCTTTTGTTTTTGAAATTAAAGAGGTATGAAATGAAGATTAATAAGTATAAATTAAAAAGAGAGATTCTTCCATTTGCAATTTTGTTTGCAATCACTGTTTTAATTGTAGTCACTAATATAACTGTTAGTTTACACCAAGTTGGGCAAAGTGCTAATTTGGTTAAAAAATTGCAAGCAATATTTTCAAATTTTGTAAGTAATCTTACATCGTTTAAATTCCTTGGTGCTATTTTTGTAGATTTTGTCACTTTTGCAAAACTTACAATGTGGACTTTTTTGATTTTTGTAGTAGCCTTTATTTTTTGGAAACTTAAAAATTGGGGAAAATCTGAATATGAAGGTATTGAAAATGGATCAAGTGACTGGGCAAAAGATGGAGAAGAATTTGAAAAATTACCTGATGGTAGAGAAGTTTTAAATAGAAAAGAAGGATTTATCTTAAGTAAGGATCATAGACTAGGGACAGATTTAAAAAAAGTTCTTATAAATAAAAACATATTAGTTGTTGGACGGATCTGGTGCTGGTAAATCTGCATGTTATATTAAACCCAATATCCTTCAATTATTAGGATCTTATGTTATTACTGACCCTAAGGGTGAACTATACAGAGAAACATCTGGTTTTTTAAAAGAAAATGGGTATGAAGTAAGAGCTTTTAATTTGGTCAATCCAGAATATAGTGATAGATATAATCCACTTGCTCACTTGGTTGATCACCAAAGTGTTGATACGCTTGCTGCTACAATAGTACAAGGAGCAAAGAAAGGAGCTCAAGCAGGAAGTAGTGATCCATTTTGGGATGATACAGCAAAGATGTTGTTAAAAGCAGCCATATATTATGTTATATCAGTACTTCCACCAGAAGAACAAAACATTTCTAGTTGTCTTAATATTATAAGAGCAGGTGGTGCTGATGAAAAGCTATTTAAAAAATTATTCTTAGATGAGTTAAAGCCACAACATCCTGGGCGTGTTCAATATGAAAACTTTAGTACTGCTGCAGATAAAACAATGCAAAGTATTGTAATATCAACTATATCAAAAGTTGAAACTTTTGATACGCCAGTAATGCAAAGAATAACTACATCAAATAATATAAATTTTGATGATTTAGGAAAAAGAAAAACAGCAATATACGTTATTACGTCAGTAACAGATAGTACGTATGATTTTGTATCTACTATGTTCTTTAGTCAAATGCTTCAAAAATTGTACATACAGGCAGATAAAAATGGTGGTAGATTGAAGCAACAGACATATTTTTTACTAGATGAATTTGCAAATATAGGTAGATTGCCTGACTTTGAAAGAATGTTAAGTACGACAAGAAGTTTAGGAATTAGTATATCTATAGTTGTACAGGCTTTGGATCAGTTAGAAGGATTATATAAAGAGCAATATGAAACAATTCTTGGTAACTGTGATACGCATTTATTTTTGGGAAGTCAATCAATAAAAACTTGTGAGTATTTTTCAAAGAGTTTAGGTCAAAAAACAATCAAATACCAAAGTAAATCTATTAGTAAAGACAAAAGTGAAAGAGAAAAGCAGGGCGTTTCAATTAGTGAACAAAAACAAGGTAGAGACTTGATGACAATTGACGAATTAAAACGTCTTGATCCAAATGATGAAATACTACTAGTTAGAACACTAAAACCAATTAAAGCAAAAAAAGCATGGTATTTTAAATATCATCCAATGAGAGAAGAAGCTAAAAAATATGAAATCCATGATATAACTGAGATGCCAAAAACAGAAGCCGTAGAGGTAAAAGTTATGGATGTAAGGGCACATATGAAAAAGCGTGAAGAGATTGCAGCAAGAATATTAAAGGAAAAATCGGAAGCAAATAAAATTGATAAAGTTACAATGAATGAGAAAGAGTTAAAATTAGATTTGGGAGAGAGTACTTTAGGAAAAAATGATTTTACTGTGCCTAAAACGACAAATAATGGTATGAAAGAAGCTACAATTCTAGAAAAGAGAAAAGAACCAGAGGTGCCAGTATTTGATCTTGAAAAAGAATTAGAAAAGAAGTTTGATGAATTGTTTGGAGAAACAGATAATCACTAAAACATCTTTATATAAAAAATAATAGTACTAGATAACATAGAGATTTAATCTTTATAATCTAGTACTTTTTTTACTTTACAAAAATATTTAGGTATTGTATAATTAATGTATACAATTATGTTTTATATAATGTTTTATTTTGCAAAAAGGTAATACATTATATGTGAAATTGGAGGTAAAAAATGTCTAATATTTTTGATTATTTGCTATGGAGAGATGTAAGTATGGGCCTCTTACCATTTAATGAAATAGATAATCTAATATTGGCAAGATTTTCATATTTTCCATTAGATGGATTTATAAAAAATGAGGAAAAAGTAACTATACATGAATTATACGAAAGATATGTAAATGGAAAAGTGCGAGGTAGGATATTACAGCCAGAGGACCCTAATTTATTTAAGGCTCTTGCTAAAAGCACTAGGTTTTCTAATTTTTTAGTGACAAGGTATATTAACAAATTTGTGCCAGAAGAAGAAAAACAATTTGCTGCTGTTACAATTCTTTTTTCAAATAGTAATACTATGTATGTTTCATATCGTGGAACAGATAGTACCATTATTGGATGGAAAGAAGATTTTAATATGAGTTTTAGCGATGTGGTACCTGCACAAAAGGAAGCTGTATTGTATTTAAATAGTATTGCTAAAGAATTTAAGAAAAGAGACATTATAGTGGGAGGACATTCTAAAGGTGGAAATTTGGCAGTATATTCATCAACATTTTGTGATGAAAAGGTACAAAATAGGATAATAGCAATATACAATAATGATGGACCAGGATTTCATAATAGTGTTGTAAATTGTGATAATTATAATAAGGTATTAAATAGAATTGTTACATATATACCACAAACCTCAATTATAGGTAGATTACTTGAGCACAAGGAAAAAACTATAATTTTAAAAAGTACACAAACTGGTATAATGCAACATAATCTATATACATGGCAGGTCTTAGCAGATAAATTTGTAAAAGATGAACTTACATATTCTAGTGAAGTTATTGACAAAACAATAAGCAATTGGTTAAAGGAAATATCTCCTGATCAAAGGGAAGTTTTTATAAATACACTCTTTGAAATACTTAGTGCAACTAATGCAAGTACATTACCTCAAATTAGTGATAAGTGGTTTTCAAGTGCTAAAACAATGTTAAAAACTTATAAAAATTTGGATTCAAAAAGTAAAGAAATTATGATAGAAGCATTGAATGCTTTGTTAAAAATAGGAAAAAGTAGTATGAAAAAACAAAAATACGAACCGAAAGGTCTAGTAAAAACTAATAATACTTTAAATAAATATACTAACATGAATATAAATGTTATTATGAATAAAGAGCAATAGACGGATGAGAGATATATGAAAATAAAGTATACTTTTTGTTAATAAATAATGTAGAATGCTTGGAGGAGTTATGGAAAAAGACTATTTATTTGAAATGTTAAAAAATCAATACAATTTACAAGATGTCGAAAATATTATTAAAGGGCTGGAGAGAAAAAAGAAAGTAACTTTTAGAATAAATGCTTTAAAAACAAATTCTTTTGATGTGGAACGTAATTTAAAAGAAAATAGTATAGAATTTGAAAAGGTACCATGGTATGATCATGCATATATAATTAAAAATGTAGATGAAAATTTTATTAGAAAGATGGAAATATATAAAAATGGTGAAATTTATTTGCAAAGTTTATCATCGATGATACCTGCTATTGTATTAGATCCAAAGGAAAATGAAAATATCTTAGATATGACAGCTGCACCTGGTGGAAAAACAACACAAATTGCTGCTCTTTCTTGTAACAAAGCTTTAATAACTGCTTGTGAAAAAAATAAAATAAGGTATGATAGATTAAAGTATAACATTGAAAAGCAATCTGCAAGAGTAAATGTACTTTGTGAAGATGCAAGAGTACTTGATGATTTTTTTTCATTTGATAAAATACTTTTAGATACGCCTTGTAGTGGGAGTGGTACACTAGATTTAAATACTGATATTTCTCGAAAATTTTCAAAAGAGCTTGTAGATAGATCGATAAAGACTCAGGAGATTTTATTTAAAAAAGCTGTAAAAATATTAAAAAAAGGACATGAAATGGTGTTTTCTACATGCTCAATTTTAAAAAATGAAAATGAAACTAATTTAAAAAAAGCAATAGATAAAAAAATAGTCGAGGTAGTACCTATTAATTTGGATATGTTTAGTAATATACCAACTTTACAAAATGGCATACAGGGTACTATTACGATTTGTCCAAATGAAAATTATGAAGGCTTTTTTGTAGCAAGATTAAGAAAGATATAAAAAGGATTGACATTGGTTCTGTTTCGTATTAAAATAATCAAGATACGATATAGAACTATTTTTTTAGCTAAAATTAGTAATATACAATATATAATATATAATATGACAAATTGACATGCCTTTTGCTATATTAGTTGAAAATGTCGTAAGAAAGGTGTATTGAAAAAATATGGAGAATTTGAAAGGATTAACGCCAGAAGAAGTAGAGGAAAAAATAAAGCAAGGAAAAACAAATAAAATAAAAATTAAGGTAAATGAAAGTATTTTTAAAATAATATGTAAAAATATATTTACATATTTTAATTTAATTTTTTTAGTATTAGCAATTTTGCTAATCACATCACAATCATATAGAAATTTAACATTTTTAATTATAATAACAATAAATATTTTAATTGGAATATTTCAACAAATTAAGTCAAAAATAACATTAGATAGGTTATCATTACTTGATAAAAAAGATTACATTGTAATTAGAGA
Source organism: Clostridium sp. CAG:921 (assembly GCA_000433135.1). GTDB lineage: Bacteria > Bacillota > Clostridia > TANB77 > CAG-465 > CAG-465. The sequence continues at coordinate 5,018 of HF991941.1, read as the reverse complement.
TGGAAAAAAGGAAAAAATATGCTTCGATGATCTTCTTGAAGGAGATTATGTAATTTTAGAAACTGGAAATCAAATTCCTGCTGATGCAATAGTAGTATCTGGAAAAATAAGTGTAAATGAATCTCTGTTAACTGGAGAGCAGGATGAAATCGAAAAGGATATAGATTCTAATCTTTTATCAGGAAGTTTTGTTGTATCTGGAAATGCAGTAGCAAAGCTTATAAATGTTGGAGATGAATCATTTTTGGCAAAAATAATGAAAGATTCAAAAAAAATTAAAGAAATAAAGTCAGAAATGATTTCGGCTATTGATAGTATTGTTAAATTTGCAGGAATAGTAATTATTCCTATTGGAATATTACTATTTTTAGAGTCATATATCATTAATTCTAATTCTTATAAAGAAAGTGTTAATTCGATGGTATCGGCATTAATTGGAATGATACCAGAAGGGCTGTATTTACTAACAACAGTAGCATTGGCAATAAGTGCAGGAAAACTTGCTAAGAAAAAAGTTATTTTGCATGATATGAAAAGTATAGAAAGTCTTGCAAGGGTTGATGTTTTGTGCGTTGATAAAACAGGAACAATTACAAATAATAAAATGAAAGTATTAGATATATTTGATGAAAAAGAAAAGAGCTTAAAGAAGGAAAGAAAAAGTTTAAAATTAGAAATTTTGGCTAAATATATTAATACAATAGATGATAATAATATAACTATGGATTCTATAAAAGATGAATTGGAAGGAATTTCTTATGAAGTATTAGCTAATATAGACAAGGAAAATTTTAGTTCTAAGAATAAATTTTCATTTGTTAAAGTTAATGAAACTTTAACATACAAATTAGGTGCTCCTGAGATATTACTGGATAAAAAATTTGAAAAATTAGTAAATGAAAGGGCAAAAAATGGTGAAAGAATACTTGTTTTTACAAAAAATGAAGGAGATAAAAATATTCCCATTTTGTTTATAAGTTTAAAAAATGAAATAAGAAAAAATGCTAAAGAGATTTTTAAATTTTTTGATAATAGAAAAGTTGAAATAAGAGTTATATCAGGTGATAATCCAATTACAGTATCTTCAATTGCTAAACAAGCAGGTATAAAAGGATTTGAAAAATATGTTGATTGTAGAGAATTGAAAAGTTATGAAGATATGAAAGAAGCAGTAAAAGAGTATGTGATTTTTGGTAGAGTAAATCCTGAGCAGAAAAAACAAATAATTATGGCTTTAAAAGAATTAAATTTAAAAGTAGCAATGACAGGTGATGGAGTAAATGATATTTTAGCAATGAAAGAATCTGATTGTTCAATTGCTATAGGATCTGGAGCAGATGCAGCTAGGGAAACAGCACAGGTTGTATTACTGGATTCTGATTTTGGTAGTATGAGAGATATAGTTTATGAGGGCAGAAAAAATATTAATAATATAACCAGATCTGCTTCACTGTTTACGTATAAAAATATATTTTCATTATTGCTTTCCATATATTCAATAGTATTTGCAATGCAATATCCTTTAGAGCCAAATCAGGTATCACTTGGAAGTGCGTTTGCAATTGGAATACCCGCATTTTTGTTAACATTTGAAGAAAATCAGAAAAAACAACAAAATGGAAATTTTTTAATAAGAGTATTTACAAATTCACTACCCGCGGCAATAACGTCATTTTTGGCAATTGTTGCAATGGTTAGATTTTCTGTATTATTTAATGTTGGTGGACAAGAAGTAACAACAGCTTGTAGTTATTTATTTTTTACAGGAGGATTTTTGATTTTGTATAAAATTATTAGACCTTTGAATAAATATAGATTAAGTGTTGAATAAATATAGATTAAGGGTGATGATTTTATGTATGTTTGGAATTATTATAACTATTAACATTATGCCTGATTTTTTCGCAATAAAAGAAATATCAGAACGAGCAGCAGCGCTTGTTACATTGTTTGCTATAACAGAGTTTTCAGTTATTAGGTGGCTTACATTAATGCTAAATAAACTAGAAAAAAAGAAAAATTATATTTCTTAATTATTGTAATACATGTCAATAAATAAAAAATGTAAGTGATATAAAAAAACTCGGAAGTTTAATGCTTCCGAGTTTTGGTATATTTTGAACAAAAAACGTCTTATCTCTTTGAAAATTGTGGAGCTTTACGAGCTTTCTTAAGACCATATTTTCTTCTTTCTTTTACTCTAGAATCTCTAGTTAAAAGACCATTTCTTTTTAAAATTAAACGAACTTCTGGATCAGTAGTAGCTAATGCTTTAGCAATACCGTGAGCTACAGCTCCAGCTTGACCAGCAAAACCACCACCACAAACAGTAGCTTCAACATCATATTTTTCCATTGTGTTTGCTACTTTAAATGGTTTTAATACGATAGCTTTTAGTGTATCTAAAGTATAAATCTCATTCATATCTTTTTTGTTTATTGTTATTTTTCCAGTACCAGGAACAATATTAACTCTTGCGATAGAAGACTTTCTTTTTCCTGTAGCATAAATATATTCTTTTTTTGCCATTTCATTCTCCTCCTAAAATTCCCATTTTTCAGGTTTTTGAGCTGAGTGATCATGCTCTGCACCTTTAAATACTCTTACATTTGTAAGTAAAGTTCTACCAAGTGAATTCTTTGGTAACATGCCTTTTACAGCAAGAAGTAAAGCTTTATCAGAATCATTTTTCATTAGGTCTTTGTAAGATATTTCCTTTAATCCACCTATGTAACCAGAATGATGTCTGTAAACTTTTTGGTTTAATTTATTACCTGTTAAAATAATTTTATCAGAGTTTATAACAATAACATTGTCACCACAATCTAAATTTGTAGTGTAAGTTGGTTTGTGTTTGCCTTTTAATAATTTTGCAACTTCAGTTGCTACTCTACCAAGAGGTTTATTTTCAGCATCTATCACATACCATTTTTTTTCAATTTCGCTAGCTTTTACGCTATGTGTAGTATTATTCATAATAAAAAAATCCTCCTAAAACAAATTTCAAATAAAGTTAAACCGTCCGGGGTTATAGTTTAACTACTATATTTACTCAAATATTATACAATTAAAGTGATAAAAAGTCAATAATAAACATAAAAATAAAAAAATAAAAAAATGTAAAATTAGAGAATTTAGTATATATGATGTAAATATTTTAATAACTAAAAGTTAATAATATGTGTGTGAAAAATATATTTAATGTTATTAGAGCGTAAACGGAAAATTAAGATGATTTAAAGTATCAAAATTAGATTTTACTGTAAATTTAGTACAACACTATTGAAAAAAAAGTATATTTATAGTATCATAATATAATAAGATAATTGTATAAGGTGGGGTATGAATATGGACGATTATGGTGAGATATTTGAAACATATATTGAACCAGAGGATATTACAAACGATATAATGGATATAAAGGAGATAGCTAAATTAAATGGGATAATACAAAAATTAAAGCTATATGATAGCAACCCAGAAGAATTAACTAAAGTGTATACCAATATATTGTTTGATGATAATGTCTCATTTATTTTAACAAAAGTAAGTCAAGATAAGATATTTATGAAACAATTTCCAGAGTTTTATGAAGTCAATGAGTATGGTGAAAATGTAATAAATTGTCAGCAAAATAACTCATTTCATAAATATGGTGTGTTTAAACATATATTGTATACTATTGAGTTTGCTGGGAATCCACAAATTCCATTAGGAGATTGGCAAAAAAGAATATTAAAATGGACAATGTTTTTACATGATATTGGAAAGCCATATGTTAAGAAAATTGCAGAAGACGGTACAGAAAGTTTTGCTGGACATGAGGATAAATCTGCAGAACTTGCTGTTGACATACTTAATAGACTAAGTTTTGAAGATGACGAAAAGAAAATAATACTTACGTTAGTTAAATACCATGATAAATTTTTAAATATTGGTGAAGTAACAGATGATAATCTAAAGTTTTTGGCATCTGAATTAAATAATAGTAAGGATTTGTTTTATTTGTTAATTGATGTTAAAGAGGCAGATGCAAAAGCAAAGAGTTTAGATGTATATAATAATTTTAAGATAGTAAAGGAAAAATATATTAATTTTGCTACTAGGTATTTTGCTTATGCTCAAGAAAAAGAAACTGATATTGAACAAAGTGGAGAGAGTAGTAAAAAAGAACAAGTGCAAGAGATAGAGTTACCTCCTCCAACAATGGAAGAACTTGAGGTGTTACTTGATAATGTACTTTCAAAGAAAAACATTAAGTCTTTGTATCAGCCTGTGGTAGACTTAAAGAATTCTAATGTGTACGGATACGAGGTATTTACTAGAATACAAAGTAATAGAAAGATAGATTTACTTGAGTTTTTCAATTATGCAAAAGATGCTAGAAAGTATGATAAGCTTCAGCAGACGTTGCTTATTAATGGTATTGAAAATTTCATGCAACTTACTTTAAAAGAATCAAATAGGCTTTTTGTAAATTGTGATCTTAATGGATATAGTAAGTATGTAAATAAACCTAGACTTTATGATATGATGTCTAAACTGAAGCTTGTTATAGAATTTCAAGAATATGACAGACGTGATTTTAACAAATTTCAAGAAATAATAAACACAATACATAAAAATGGTGGCTTTGTAGCTCTCGATAGATTTGGAATAGGAAACTTCACAATGAATGAAATAAATGCTTTAAAAATAGATTATATAATTCCAGATATGTCTTTAATTATTGGTATTGAAGATGATTTTGAAAAGCAACGTTATGTATCTGCACTCGTTACTTATGCTATTTCAAAAAACTGTGATTTATTAATAGTAGGTGTTGAAAATCAAAGAGCTTTAGAAACTTTAAAAAGCTTAGGCGTTAGATATGTACAAGGTTATTATTTTTCAAAACCAGATACTAAAGTAGTATCAATGAATAAAAGTGTAAGAAAAAAACTAGAAGAAGTTATGCAAGATTCTATATCTTAAATATTAGTAAATATTTTGGTTCTTTGTCAATAGTTGGGGTAAAA
>HF991940.1:25626-27422 GCA_000433135.1 Clostridium sp. CAG:921 | reverse complement strand
TACTTGTTGCATTACTGCTTGTTGCATTACTGCTTGTTGCACTTTCTATAATAGTACCAGCTAAATTATACATGTACCCTTCCAAATTTTCAAACTTTCCATTTTTAACAGTAAAAAATGTTCCTATACTTAATGCTCCTATGACGGTAACAAAAGTTACTTTTTTTAATATATCTTTCATTAAGGTACCTCCTTTATACTTTTTGATTCTTTATTACAATTTATATAAAGAATAGCCATAAGTATCCAAAAAATAGGTGTCACAACAACTACCCACAAATTAAACAAATCTTGTATTAAATAACAAACAAATGCTATTAATAATACGGTTGTTTCTTTATTTAAATTTTTAAATGAATTTTTTATTTGTAAACTTATAAATAACAAATACACCAACAGTCCCACAATACCTATATTTACTAACATTGTTAAATATACATTTGCAGCTGTATCATTTATTGTAAGCTCACCTAAGTCTGCCACATCCTTTGCATATTTTGTCATGAATCTTACTGCAAACGTATCATTACCTGTACCAAGCAAAGGATAGTCTTTTATAAGTTTTATACTTCTTTTCCACAAAAATAGTCTATACGTTCCAAATTCATCATTAAAATTTCCATGTAATATTTCATGGATTTCATGCAAAAATCCCAAGTCAAAATCAACAAAATATAGTACAGCTACAAAACTTAATATCAAAATAGCTAATATTATGTAATATAATTTTACCATTTTCTTATAATTAGAAAAATCAAAGTCTCTTTTATATAGAATATATGCCAAAATTAAAAATGATAAAATACATACATTTAAAATAATTGCAATCAATGGAAATTGTATTTCAAGTACTATTTTTCCAAGACTATAATGAAACACTGGGTTTAAAACTATATTTGTTGCATACCCAAGCAATATAACTGCAGTTATAATTAATAATTTTGCAAATCTTTTACTATTAGTAACTATAAGTGGAAGTACTATTGCAAGTATAACTCCAAATGCTAGTGTACCACTTCTTACATCCAATACTTCAAATATAAAAAATCCTGTATATACTGAAGCCAAGTGTATAAATTTTATATATTTTTTATCATCATTTATAAATATAAAAGCTGCCATAGAAATTGTAAGCACTATAGTATAATAAGCTGAAACAAAATCGACATTTCCAATAGTTCCTATAAAACTAACATTATGTGTTCCAATCCCATCTTGATACATATTTAGTGGATTAAACCCTATATACTGGAGTATAGAAATTATATTTACCATTAAAGATGATATAGAAAAATACAAAATATATTTTTTTTCAAATTTTCCAAATAAAGAGATATTTAAAAAGCTTAATATATATAGTGTAATTGTAATTAATCCTTCTGCTCTTCCAACACCAACAAATAAGTTATACTTTTTAAGAAAAGGTGATAATAAAGTAGAAACGACATTAACCACTAAAAATACTATTGCGACTTTTTGTATATTACTTAGTTTTAAATGTTTAAAAAAATTAATATTTCTAAACATTTTAAAATACATCAAAATAACAATAATAGTAAATATATAAATCACATTAATTCCTAAAAAGTAACTATACTTACATTCCAATATTTTGAAAAATCCTGTTGAATCTACACAAAGTGGGAATAGCACAACCATAACAAAAATATATATATTGGTTATTTTTGCAAGTAAATTTTGTTCTTTTATTTTATTTATTTCTTCCATAAAGTCATTCACCTTTTATATTTTCAACAAGGTCGATGATCTTATTTACACTTTTCCAAGTGTTAGGA
>HF991940.1:18056-25576 GCA_000433135.1 Clostridium sp. CAG:921 | reverse complement strand
CATCCTCTAACATCGAAATTAAATTTATAAGTGCCAGTGAGTCTAACATATCTTTTTCTATTAAATCAACATCTAAATTCGATCTTACTGATTCATCACCACATGCTTTAACTATTATATCAATTATCTTATCTTTCAACTATATCTCCTCCTTTAATTTATTTATATCAACTTTTCCATTAGAATTTATAGGAAATTCATTTATTATTCTAATTACTGGAATCATATACTCAGGAAGTTTTTGCCTTAATTTTTCTTTAATATTAATACTATCAATACTAATATTATCTTTTAATTTTACAAATGCAATTAATTTACAGACTTCATTATTATTTTCTTTTGTAATTACTTTTACTTTTTCAAAATATTCTAAATCGTATAAATTATTTTCTATATCAAGAATCTCTACTCTATATCCCTTATATTTAATTTGTTTATCCTTTCTTTTTACAAAATAAAAATTATCGCCATTCTTATATCCAAGATCACCAGTCAAATATCCATTCTTTTCGTTATATTTTATAAATTGTACATTAGAAATATTATTATCCATTCCAATATAACCTTTTGCTACGCTCTTTCCAAGTATTAATATCTCTCCTATGTCACCATCATTTTTTCTTGAAATTATTCCATTTTCATTTTCAATTATTAACATTTCAACGTCATCTTTTACTTTACCAATCGGTATATTACCAAAATCTATCATTTTTTTAGTAATAATACTACTTGTAACAGCAAAAGTACATTCAGTTGGACCATAACAATTTATAATTTTAACATTTTTAAATCTTTCATATAATTTTTCTACTGTACCTTTTAATAAAGTTTCGCCACAAAATATAAACATCTTTAACTTGGGCAATAGCGTAGTATCAAACTTTTTATCAAGCATCAAAATTTCTGCAAATGAAGGTGTCATTATTGCTAGTTCAGCATTGCTTTTTCTTAATTCATCAAATGTTTTTTCAAAGTTGAAAATATTATTATTTTCAATTATATAATGATTACTTCCTGTAACCAAACTCAAATATAAATCTGCTACAGAAAGATCAAATGAAAAATTAGCTTGATTTAAAATAACTCCATTTTTAATATTAGTTATACTTTTCAACCATTTTATACATGAACTAATATTTTCATATGTAACCATTACTCCCTTTGGTTTTCCAGTACTTCCAGAAGTAAAAATAATATAATAAATATCCTGTGGTTTCATGTATATTTTCTCTATATCAGCATAACTTTTCACTTGCATTATTTGACAAATTTCTCTTTCTGAAATGTTAATAACTCCATCAAATTTATAATCACCTATTATACAATATGGACTTACTTGACTTATTATTTCGTTTACTCTTTCATTTGGAATTGAATTATCTATGGGTACATAACTAATCCCTGCCATGGAAGAAGCTACAAAGCATGCTTTCATATATATATCTTTATGACCATAAACTATTATTGGTTTTTTATCCAAATTATGTTCTAACAAGTACTTATATATATTGCAAACAAATTTATAAACTGTTGCATATGAATAACATTTTCCTTTATATGCATATGCTATCTTCTCTTTACCATTTTTCAAAACATTCAAAATTTCATTAAGCATCATTCATGTTACCTAATTTGATCCTTTGGTATCAAATTATAATCATACATTACCTTAGAATGATTATCCAATATAAGTTCCCTACTTAATTCTTCTTTAGTATCTTTATCTATAACACTTCTATAGACTTTACTGTTCCTATAAAATACACCATTTTCATCCTTAGAATAATGATTATCTTCCTCGAAAATTCTATACTTTTTATCAAGTGGATAATTACTTCTAATTTCACCATATAGCATCGTATCATCAAGCCATACTCTAATTTGCACTGGATATTCAGTAGTATTTTTAAACCTATAATCTATTGCCTTATAACTAATAGAAGTTCCTGTTCCAAAAGGTACTCTTCTTTTAGAATCGGGAAATAGAGCATCCGAATGATGGTGTAATTCTGTTACCTGAAGTGGAGTATGTAATACCAACCAGTGTATAAGATTTCCCATTTGACAAAGTCCACCACCAATTCCTTTATCTAAAATTCCATTACGTATAACCAATCCTTCTAAATATCCTTTTTTAGCACTGATACTTCCGACAATATTCCAAAATGAAAATTCTTCGCCAGGCATTATTACAATACCATCAACTTTTTTACTTGCAATTTTTAAATTTTCTACTTTATTTCTTTGAAGTTCCATATCGACGCCATGCAAATTTCTCATTAAAATTTTTGCGTCTCCCTTCCATATATATTTATAATTATTTTTATCAATTTTTCTTGCAAATCTTCTACCTTTAAAAAAATCTTTCATATCTTTTTTAAAAGCCTCTTTTGCCAAAGATATTTTATAACAAACAGGTCCATACTCACAAAAAAGTTTTCTTTTTTTCTTCATCTATTTACTTCCTTTTTCATTTATTTACATTTTTTTTAGAAACATATATGTTAATTTTATAATATCTAGCACACTTTATTAACTCCACTTGCAATAAGGTAATCTGCTACATACAAAGTATACACAACTTAACATATATGTTTTTAACATATCCTACTAACAAACAACCTAAACATCTATTCAATGTAAATTATATATAATATAAAAGAAATTGTCAAGCAAATGCATAATCCCATCCAGGGAAATAATCATATTACAAAAGCATTGCAAAAAATAGTAATTCCATATATTTTTAATTATCGTAAAAAAGACGGATGTAATAATTAAACACCCGCCTATTTATTTTTATTAAATTATTAGATAATCAGCCTGGACTGCTATAAGTCCTACTTTACGCTGAATAGATATTTCATTTCTACTTTTTTCCTTCTCATAGAAATTAATAACATCAGCATAATTTATTTTCCATTCATTGCACATTCTTAGCATAGCTTTTAAATTATCTTTTCCTATGCTAGCAAATTTATTTGATTTCAAAAAATTCACATTTTTACTTTCATTTGGAAAATATCTTTTTACTAGAGCTGCAACAGTCAGATCATCAGCCCTTAACTTTAGTCTTTCATACATTATATTATCATCTGCAATATCCACAATATAAGTAGTATATCCTAGTTCTTTTAGAGTTTTAAGAAGTGCCATCCTAGTAAACACATTTAACCATAACCCATCAATTATGATATTAGATCTACTATTAGCAGAGCATTCAAGTTTTTTACCAAAAACTGTGATAACTTCCATGTCACTTGCCCTACTTTTGGATTTTAAAACTTCTTTGTAAGTATCATCCATAGATATACTTTCAAAGAAACGATTCTTCTTACAAAACTCATTTATAAAAGTTGTCTTCCCACTTCCAGAATATCCTATGACTATAACTGCTGACATGTTCTTAAAATCAGGATCTTTTATTGTGATGCCCCTACATGGATAATCCAAATATACCATTTCAAATAGTTTTTGAAAAGAATCTACCTGACTATTTAGATCTTTTACATACTCTTCAAAAAATTTAAAATTCCGTAGATAAATATTCATTACCATCCTCCATATTCATATATACTGTATATGTGATTTTATCAAATTTAAAGTCCAAAGTCAAGAATTATGTAATATATTTTTTGACTTTCTGTACAATAAGTGTTTTAAGTGTAAAAAAATGAGAAGTAATAAAGTTATAAATATAACTTTATAATCACTTCTCTAAATACAATATTTAAATCATTTTAAAATGTACTTTAACCACGCATTACAATACACTAACATAGTTAATGGAAATATTAAAACTACATTTTTATTATAGTTTATGGCATCATCAAATCTAAAATGAATCAATGATAAAAATGCTCTAGTCATTCCACAATTAAAACAATTTTTTCCAGTTAAATTTTTGTATAAACATATGCTAAATTTTCCATCTCCAACAAATGATAATGGAACTATATATAGTATAGTAATTAGCATAACATTAACAAAAATAAATAAAAAAAACTTAGTTATTTTGGATTTTTTTACCATCTTTATCTGTAAAACTTCCTGTTATTATCATTATAAGATCTATAAGCACCCAAATTCCACAACCACCAGCTGTAAGTAATTGTAATATTCCAGTTCCGATCTTTCCTACATAGAAGCGATGTACTCCTATTCCACCTAAAAATATACACAAAAGTAGTGTAGTTAACCAATCTTTTTCACTTTTTTCCATAACAATTCCCTCCTATGCTTCAATTATATAAAATATTAAAAAATTTGTCAATACTAATTAATCTACATTATTTACTATAAATTAGTTTTACCACAAAATATAAGTGCACATTTTATAGATATATTCTATTTATCTAATAATTTATATTAAAATATCACATTATAACTCTAATAGTGTTTATTTCAAGACTTATTGATTGTTCTATTTTAATCAAATTTATTGTATATTAATAATAGTTTTAATTAGGAGGTGAAAAACTTGGAAGAAAATTTTAATGTTAATAAAAAAATGTTTGGTAAAAAATTAAGAGAAGCTAGAATAAATAACAATTTGACTCAAAGTGAGCTTGCAGAAAAAATAGGTATTTCACAAAACTTTTTAGGAGATATTGAGCGTGGTATAAAACTTCCAAGTTTATCAAAACTTGTATTAATTGCCAATACTTTAAAAGTAAGTTTAGACTTTCTTTTTGCTGATTCACTTGATAATATTGTATGCGAATCAGAGCCAGTATATTACACTGATAAACAAATAAACATTCTAAAAAATGTAGTGAAATTAATAAACAATAATTTTGACTAAAAAAGACTTGAAAATATCAAAGCGATGCAAGTTATGCAACCAATCTTATTTCAAGTCTTTTATATTGTTATTTTACTTATTATTTCATTTTTTAACTTATCAGAACAAATATTCAAACTACAATCTTCGATCAATTCTTTTTGCAACTTAATTTTTATATCATCGTTGTTTGCAAATTCTGTAACATATTTTTTTACCTGTTCCATGTATGCTTTTGCTTTTAACCTATACATAAACTTTGAACTATTATTTAAAATTGCCTCATAAAGATTATCTATGTCGTACCTTTTTTGAATTGTATCAATATACAATTTCAAGTTTGATTCACTAAAACTTCTATAATTTGTATTTATGTACTTTAAGATATTCTCTAAAGAAGAAATTTCATTTTTTAGTTCATCTATTTTTTTCATGAATTCGCTAGTACTACAATTATTACTAGTATCACTTCTTACTATATTTTCTATATCTTCTATATATTTATCAGCAATATTTTGTTTTGCATTTTCAAGTATATCGATATAGTACTGCCTAAAAGCAGCTACTTGTCTATTTTTATATTTTATATTAAATTTATAAAGATCCATATATCTTCCAAGATCGAATAATTCATAAACCTTATCATGTAAATCATTTACTACACGATATGCTGTTATCTTTTCATCAAATTCTACATCTAAATCAAAAAGTAAATGCTCTATTCCTTTTACTTCTTTACTTGGCAATAAATAACTAGGTAAAATTTTATCAACTTGGATTTTATAAAGTAGTTTTTTAATATCAACAACATTATCATAAGATAAGCAATACCCTAATTGTTTGTTTATATCAATATTTTCTCTTATAATTTCTTCATTTAATTTTTCAAGTAAACTTTCCATCTCAAAGTTATACTTACTTGTTACAAATGAAGTAAATTCTTTAATTGTCCTTGATGAAAAGCTATTATCTTTTATAGATGAAACCATTTCACTAGCAAAAGTTGGTAATTTAATTCCCGCAAGCTCACAAACCTTTAAGAAAATATTTTCATACCAATATATATATTCACAAGAATCTATATCACTTGTTTCATCTTCATTAAATACTTTTGTATGTTGAATGGCTATATCCTCACTCATAGAAACATTTTTAAAAATTTCAAAAAGCTCTTTTCTTAATTCAAAATCAATTTCATCTTTCCTTCTATATTCATTTACAATATTTAGTAACGTTTCTAACCCATTTTTGTATTTTTCATTTTTTTCCTTTAAAAAATTTATAGCACAAATTCGTTTTTTATTTTGATCTAATGTAACAATACTATTTTTTATATCCAATAATCGTTTCTCAATATCTACTTTTATATGAGCACTATTTAGCAAAACTTCTATCGAATATATATTTGAAAACAATTTTGATGCCAATTTATATACTTCATTTTTGCAATTTATCAATTTGTCCAAATTTTTCTTCTTTTCATCTAAAACATTATATATTATTTGCTCAATTTGATTTACTTGCATGTAAAAAGAGCATGACAAAACATCATTACAATTAAGTGACAACACATCCGCTAATATATTAGTTATTTCATTTTTAACCTTATCTACTTCATACTGATTTACACTAGTTATACTAGATAAAAAATCGTCTAGTTCTTTTTGTAGATCATATAAATCAGCAAATTCTCCTTCTACACTACTTAAAATTGACATATATTACTCCCTCTAAACTGTATCTTTTTTTGCATACTACACAAAAATTATATCACATTATGTAAAATTAGTCAATTTAATATTACATTTTATTTTCATTTTTATGTATATCACACATATATAATTTACTCTTTTTTTAATTATAATTAATATGAAACTTATAAAAATGTATCTAAAAAAAGTACATGAACATATAACTAACTTATATCCTCACGTACTTTTTTTACTTTTTGCTCATTTATTTTTTTATAGCTAATATTTTTCGTTAATTTTAAAAAATTTACACGCATTATTAAACGTAGCAATCTCTACTTCTACTTCATTCATTTTTTTATACTCCGCTAGTTTTTTACAAATAATTGGTAGGTTAGCAGATGTATTTATTTGTCCTCTATATGGTTCTGGTGGCAAATACGGTGAATCAGTTTCAACTACGATTTGACTAATCGGAAGATTAAATACATAATCAGCAAATGATTTATTTCTTTTATATGTTATATTACCTCCAAATGCCACAGTATATCCATTTTCCATGACAAGCCTTACCAAATCATCTGTCGGATGAAAGCAATGTAGCAAGCAACCATATTCTGGTTTATTTGTGTTTAATATATCATACGTATCTTTTGAAGCATCTCTTGTGTGTACAATTATTGGCAATTTTAAAAAATTAGCTAATTCTATTTGCGATATAAAAAGTTCAAATTGATCTTTCTTATTATCAGTAACAAACGCATAATCTAACCCAATTTCTCCAATTGCTACTACTTTTTCATTCATACTTTTTTGATACATATCTAATATGCCATCAGTACTTTCTGATTTAACGTCATGAGGATGAATTCCAATTGCACTATACATATAATCAAATTTATTTGAAAGTTCTATTGCTTTTTTCGAACTTTTTTTGTTGTAACCAACATTTACTATATATTTAACTCCTGCACTTTTACATTTTTCTATTATTTCATCAAAATTTTCTTTAAATACATCATCATTATAATGTGCATGTGTATCAA
>HF991940.1:6837-18032 GCA_000433135.1 Clostridium sp. CAG:921 | reverse complement strand
TGTGTATCAAAATATTTCATTTTTTCTCCTTCTCAAAGTCCACTTTATTCTTTCTTAGTTGGTAATGTTATAACTACCTCAGTTCCTTTATTTACTTGGCTATGTATATCTATGGTTCCATTATTTCCATCGATAATTTCCTTTACAATTGAAAGACCAAGACCTGTGCCACCCATCTTTCTAGATCTTGCTTTATCGACTCTATAAAATCTTTCAAATATCCTATTTAAATCCTTAGCAGGTATTCCAATACCATTATCAATAAATTTTATATATGCAGTTCCATTTATTGCTCCGACATATACTTTTATTATACCCCCCTCTGGCGTATATTTTATACTGTTACTTATAATATTTACAAACACTTGCTCTATCGAATCTTTATCTGCGTATACTTCAGGTGGTCTTACAGTTATTATGCACTCTAATTTATGATTTTTTTCTCTAGCAGAAAATTGCATTTTTTCACATACATTAAGAGCCATTTGATCAATTGAAAACAATGTCTTGTTCATTGTAATTTTCTTATCATCAAATCTAGATAGTTGTAACAAATCTGCAACAAGTCGTCCCATTCTAGTTGCTTCCTGATTAATTACTTTTGAAAATCTTACAATTTCTTGATATGTTAAATCTCCATTTATTATTGTTTCAGAGTACCCTTTAATTGAAGTAAGTGGTGTCTTTAATTCATGTGATACGTTTGCAACAAATTCTTTTCTCATGTTATCAAGTCTCATGCTTTCTGTTATATCACGAATCATCATTATAACCCCCATAGGGCTTAATCTATCATTAAAAAATGGTACGAATACAATATTTAAGTCATTTTCTTCTACTGTAACAGTCAATTCAATACTTTTATAATTTGGTAAATACATAATTTTGTCAAATTGTATATCTAAGTTAAGTTTTTTCATTATTTTTTCAAATGTATCTTCCTTGTTATTAACGTTTAAAAGTCGCATTGCAGATTTATTCATATGTACTACCTGTTCTGTTATTGAAAAGGCTATAACTCCATCAGCCATATGTTCTAATATTATTTCTGTTTTACTTTGTTGACTATTTAAATCAAAATTATTCTTTTTAATAGTTTCCATCATTTGAGTATATGCAATTATTGTGTCAGAAATTTCTGTAAAATTTTCATAATTTTTTAAATGCTTAACATCTACAATCTTACCAGTTGCAACAGTTTTCATTGTTCTATCGATTCTTTTTAAAGGATATGTAATCATTCTTGAAATTATAAGAGCAGGAATAATACTAAAAAGTATAAGAATAAACAATACAATAAAATTAGATACTGCAAATATATTATCTTTATTTATAATATCACTTGGTAAAAAAAGTACTGTCATAAATACAATAATATCTATTGTTACTACAAAAAGTGTCAAACAAGTTTTTATAGATACTTTCACTACTATTCCCCTTTCTTAAATTAAAACCTAAAAAAAGAAAGTACAAGATGCCTTTCTTCTTTATTGTAAATATTAGAAAAATATAACAAGTAAATAAAACATTTCAGATTCATTCAGATATATAATATCCCATTCCTCTTTTTGTTTGTACGTATTGTGGATCAGCCGGATTTTTTTCAATTTTTTCTCTCAAACGTCTTACTGTAACATCAACAGTTCTGGCATCACCATAAAAATCATATCCCCATACGCCTTTTAAAATTTGTTCTCTTGTAAATACCTGATCTGGCTGAGAAGACAGCATCTTTAGCAATTCAAATTCTTTAACCGTTAAATCTATTTTTTTATCACCTATTACTGCAATATACTTTTCTGCATCTACAACCATATCTTTAATATGAATTTTTTTATCTGATTTTATTTTCTTTTCTTCTTGATCTGGTAGGGTATGTCTTCTTAAATTTGCCTTTACTCTTGCTATTACTTCTCTTATACTAAAAGGCTTAGTCATATAATCATCTGCACCTAACTCAAGGCCAATAATTTTGTCTACTACCTCTTCTTTTGCAGTTAGCATTATAATTGGACAAATAAGGCTCTTTCTAAGTTCTTTACAAACATTAAATCCATCTACCTTTGGCAACATCAAATCTAGTAAGATTAAATCAGGTCTTATTGATAGAGCTAAATTTATAGCTTCCTCACCATCATATGCAACAGCTGTTGAAAATCCTTCTTTTTCTAGGTTAAACTTCAAAATATCCACGATAGGTTTTTCATCGTCAACTATCAATATTTTTTTATCATTCATATATAACACCTCATCATTTTGCTAAAACAATTATACCATGTAAAAAAAAAATATTCTACACTTTTGTTAAATAATTTTAATTTTTTTGTAATTTTTGTAATTTTGATGTAACCTTGTTATAACCAAATTTTAACATTCGTAATAGTTGAAACATATTTGTTACAATAGCATACTATATAACTTCTACATCAAATTCCTGTATTTGAGAAATTCTTCTAAAATTATCAATAAATGTTTTACTGCTTTTTGTTGTAATCAAGCTAACACTACTTTTTATACTATTATAAAATTCAAAATTTTCAAAATAATCCTTGTTACTTTCCTCAACATGTTTTTTAATATTTAGTGAAATTCCCTTGTTACCATCTACTATTTTTACATTTTTTGGCAAAATCAATTCAAAATATTCTTTAAGAATTGGAAAATGTGTACATCCAAGTACAACGTGGCTATATCTTTCAAGATCAAATTTTTTAAATTTTTGTTTTAGATATTTAGTAATTTCATCGCTTTTTATATAATTCCCGTTCTCTATAAACTTTACAAGATCATCAAGAGCAAGTTTGTCCACATTATCCACAATATTTAGTCTCTTTATTAAGTTATTTAGTTTTTCTTCCTTTAAAGTAAGGGTTGTTGCACAAATTATAGCTTTAGTAAAATTCTTACTGTCAAATGCCACCTTAATTGCAGGCTCAGTCCCTATTATACAAATATTTTTATATTTTCTTCTTAATTCATCTACTGCAATACTAGTAGCAGTATTACATGCTATAACTACAATAGTGCAACCTTTTTGAATTAGGACTTCAACAGCATTAAATACATATTTTTTCACTATTTCTTTTTCTTTTATACCGTACGGTGAATTTTTATTATCACCATAATATATATAATCCGCTTTTACACTTTTCATTGCTTCCTTTAATACTGTAATTCCTCCAAGACCAGAATCTAAAAATCCTATTTTAATTTTTTTCACTTTTTTATCCTCCATATGTATAATATTTATATATTTGTTAATAATAATAGTAGCTATGATCATAGTTTTTAATATATTAAATTTAAACTTATGCTGGGTGCTGATGACCTTAGCGGAGCATAAGCAAAATAGGTGGATATTCCTCGTCCACCTATTTTTATTTTTACATATCTCTTCTGCCTTCTAAAGCTTTTATAATAGTAATTTCATCTGTATACTCAAGATCTCCACCAACAGGTATTCCATGTGCAATTCTACTAACTCTAATTCCAAGTGGTTTTATAAGCCTTGCAATATACATTGCAGTAGCTTCTCCCTCAACAGTTGGATTCGTAGCCAAAATTACTTCTTTTACTTTATCATCACTGAGTCTTTCAAGCAATTCTTTTATTTTTATATCTCCAGCTGTAATATTATTCATTGGAGATATACAACCATGAAGCACGTGATATAATCCCCTATATTCATGTGTTTTTTCCATTGCAACTACATCTTTTACATTTTCTACAACACATATAACAGACTCATCTCTTTTTTTGCTAGAACAGATTTCACAAGGATCACTTTCAGTTATATTATAACATTTTGAACAAAATTTTACTTTTTCTTTTGCTTCAATTAATACTTTAGACATTTCCTCTGCATAAGACTTCGGAGATTCAAGCACAAAAAATGCCAATCTAACAGCTGTCTTATGTCCAATTCCAGGCAATTTTTCAAATTGAGTTATTAATTTTGTTATTGTTTCTGAGTACATCTTTCACCTAAAACATTCCTGGTATATTAAATTGTCCAAGTTCTGATTGCATCATAGAATCAGCTTTGTTCAAAGCTTCATTTACAGCAGTTAAAATTAAATCTTGTAACATTTCTACATCATCTTTATCAACAACTTCTTCTTTTATTGTTATTGATTTAATAACTTTATCACCTGTTGCCTTTACAACTACTGCGCCACCACCTGCTGAAGTTTCAATTTCTTTTTTTGCTACTTCTTCTTGTTTTTCTTGCATTTCTCTTTGCATTTTCTGTGCCTGTTTTAGTATATTTTGCATATTTCCCATTCCAGCACCTGGAAATCCACCAAATTTTGCCATTTTTACCATCCTTTCAATTATATTTTTAATTACGAATAGATTATATTATATTTTTGCGTATTTTTCAATACTCTAAAAAAATATAACCAGTTAATCAATTTCTGTATAGTCAGTATGACCACTTTCAAGTTCTTTTTCAACTTTTGGTATACTGTTACTTTCTTCCATTCCATTTAATCTTATAATGACATTTGTTACATTACCAAATTCTTCTTCAAATATTTTTTTTATAATATCTAAACTTTCATTTGTATTTAATACAGTATATGCAAAAGAATTGGAAGTAATTATTACCAAATTTTCATCCTGCATATACATATTTGCGCTTGCAAGTGAAGAATAAACTTTTATTTTTCCATGTTCAATAACTAATTTTTTAAATGACTCTTCATCTTCAAACCTTTCAAGTTTTTCATTAATTTCAGAATTATTTACATTTTTTGTCTGCTCAGTAAATCCTATATGATTTTTTGCATCCAATCCTGTACTTTTTTCTTCCACTTCTTTTCTTACACTTCTTGATTGTGAAGCATTATTTTCTAATTTTTTCTTCATTTTCTCTATTTCTATCTCAAGATTTGAAATTTTCAATTTTAAAGTTCTAACTTCTTCACTACTAATATCATTTACTCTTTCACCATTACTATCATTATTAAAATTTAAATTACATAGCTCTATATAATTTGATTTTAATAATATAATTGGTTTTGTCGTGAGTCGCAGATCATTATCAAGCTTGGATAACTTATCAATTATTTTTACTAATTTTTCTTTTTCATTATTATTAGATAAAACTAGTTTATTCAAAAATCCTTCAGTTACTTGCATATTTAATTGTCTCAAGTCTTTTCCTTTTTCTGCAATGCTGTCAATTAATTTTATAACGTTAATACTATTACAATTTAAAATATCACTTGTTATATTTTCTATTATTTCTTCATCTATTGCTCCAATTATATTTAGTACATTTTCATATTTTAGTACATCATCAACTTCTGATATACACCTTTCCAATATGCTAAGTCCATCCCTCATGCCACCATCGGCTAATTTTGCTATATATCCTACTGCTTTTTCTTCATAGTTAATATTTTCTTCTTTTAATACATACTCTAATCTATTTTTTATATTGTTTTCAGATATCTTATTAAATTCAAACCTTAAACATCTGGATAATATTGTCACAGGAATTTTATGTTGCTCAGTTGTAGCAAGTATAAATACTACATTTGCTGGTGGTTCTTCTAATGTCTTTAACAATGCATTAAATGCACTTGTAGTAAGCATATGTACCTCATCTATTATGTATACTCTATATTTTACATCTATTGTTGCATACACCACTTCTTGCCTTATTTGACGTATATTTTCTACACTATTATTAGATGCTGCATCCATTTCTACCACGTCAGTAGTATTACCTTCAAGTATATTTTTGCACACTTCACATTCATTACATGGTTCACCATTTACTGGATGTAAACAGTTTATAGCCCTTGCAAACACCTTAGCTGCACTAGTTTTCCCAGTTCCACGACTTCCACTAAATATGTATGCGTGTGAAATTTTTCCACTTTTTATTTGATTTTGTAATATTCTTGTTACATTTTCTTGTCCTACTATACTTTCAAATGTTGCTGGTCTATATTTTCTATAAAGTGAAATATATGCCATACATTTTCCTCCCTATAAAAAAACATCAAACACATAGAGTATCCTGCTTATTGCTGCTTCCTTCCGGATCTGACAAGGTTCACAGTGCTCTATTGTCTGATGCATAATTATTATACAACAAAAGATTTTCAAAAGCAAGAGTTTTTTATTTTTTTCTGCTAAAGACATAATTTGATACATCTTGTCTTACTATGGATGTTCCTTCTTCTAGCTTTTCATTTGGTAATTTTAATTCAATTTTACAAGTTACAATTTTTCCAGTAATATCAACTATGTTTAAATTAAATGATACATTAAATGTTAAATCTTCAGTTTTTAAATTTAACAAACTTAGCATTGTACCATCATATTTTAATATTTTTGTATCGCTTGGCACTTTTGCATCATTTAATACACTTTCATTGTTGAAATTTATTTCTAAATAATATTGATCATCCTTTTGCTCAGGTTGAATTTCAACTTTAGTTGCTTGAGATATTTCAGTTCCTTTGTCTATTCCTACAGGTGCTATATATAACGTTCCAACCTTTGATGGCAAAGTATATTTTATGTTATCAACATACATGCCACTTATCTCCTGAGTTTTTGAAATCAACAATGATAGTCTATTTGTTTGCGACACACTAAACAACATATCAGCTATTTCAGTTGGTTCATCACCCTTGCTATTAGTTTCAGTAACTGATAGCATTGAAGTTAATACTGCATCGTTTATTCTAAAGTTTCCTTGATTTACTTTTCCAGTTGTGTCAAGTGCAAATGTAACCACAACTACAATTATAGCTACTGCAACTAATACACTTAATATTAAAACAAATACATTTAATTTTTTCATACTTCCTCCTAATATAACATATAAAAATTATACTACAAGTATTTTATAAAATCAAATACATTCTATAATGTTCTAATTTATGAACTTAATAGTATTTAATTATACGTCATCAACCTTCGGGTTATGAGAATTCAATTAGCCATTTTTGAAGTTTATTGAAATGTTTAGTTTTTATTGAAATATAAGTGTTTATAGCACTTTTCTTTTACTGAACTCTTGTGCGATTTTAGGACATTTTTAAGGGCTTTTGTCCCCTTTCTGTCCCTAAGATTTTGAAAGTCTTGTCGCACAAGATGTTCAAATATACATTTGCAAATTGGGGACATTTTTGAATTTTATATAATTTGGAGGTTTATTTATGAATAATTTTAGAGAAGTTAATGATGATATTATAAAGGAATGGTTAGAATTTAGAGAGGAAACTGCATTTTGTAATATGACTCCCAAAGATAAAAAATATTGTATTTATTTTGATGAATTGGCTGGAAAGATTTTGAATAATGTACCCAAACAAAATAAGAAATATGTTCAGAAACAATTAGATCAACTCGATAAAAATTTTATGGACTATCTTTGCTACTGGAATGAAAAATATTATAGAAATGGATTTGTAGATGGAAGTCAGTTAGTTATGGGATGTTTTGATTAATACATAAAAGGAAATAGAAAAAATCTATTTCCTTTTTAACTCTCTTATTTGTGAAAATACAGAACTATTTGAGTTATCACTAATTAGCATCATTGATGTACCTGTTTCCTCATCAGAAACGTTACATGGCCAATAAGGATCTCTTAATTTTTTCTTATTAGGGTACATATATGATAATAAATCTATTCTTAAGTTTACTACTTCTTCAATATTCTCTGAACATAGCTCGAACATATCGTATAATTGAACATCATTATCACAATTATGAGTAAGAATAAAAGCCATAGGAAAAGAATTCATACAACTTATTAATCCTTCTGGAATTGCATATTCTATCTTTCCAAACTTTTTTGGTACAACATCTCTAATTATCATTATTGTGTTATAGATATATACATAATATAATAACTTAAACTCTTTTGGTGGTTTTTGATTTGTATTTAAAAAATATTTTCTTAATTTATCTTCTGTTTTTCCGTCAAAATATTCATTTCTTGCAGCTAATAAATGTCCTATAACTGCTCTTGAAATTTTATTTACGTTTATTCCTTGTATTTCAACATATTGCGCTATTTCTCCTGGTGTAATATATAATTTATATAATATATCTACTAACTTTTTATATTCTTTATCATAATCACTCCCAAGTAAATCATTATTGCATCTGGAGCAAATAGATCTATATTTCAAACCATTTTGTGAAATTTGACTTTTTATTTCTTTTTTATTCATTTCTAATATAGAATTATATTTTATTTTCCCGTTATTAAAGCAAAATTTAGGTGGAACATGATCCCATGTTAAATTAGATACTTGACCGCAAATATTGCATCTATCATTCAATTTTCTTTTTTCTCTTGCATAATTTCTTCCGTTTTCCATTTTTTATTAACTCCCACAATTATATTTTAATTCTTAAATTGTTCTATTAAAATATTAAATATTTCTATATTTTCTACAACAATTATTTCTAATGTTTCAATTACTCTAGTTAAAGCTTGATATAACATATTTTTGGGTGAATACACATTATTATACATTTGCATAGCCCTTAATTTATTATTTTCATCATAATAAAAATGCTTATCTATAATTACTCCTACATTTTCAAATTCTTGTCCAATTACTTTATGAGAATTTCCAACTGTATTTTCATTATCACATGTTATTTCAAATCCAACTAACCCATTTTCACGAAATAAAGTAGGAGTATATGAAATAAAACTGTAATCTTTTTTTGATGAAATATATCTATTAGCTTCTATATAGTTGTTAAAATAAATTATATCTATATTATCTGTATTAATACAAAGTTCCTGCTTTTTGTTTAAATCTAAAATTACCTTTATAAAATTAGCTAATTCCTTATTAGTTCGTATTTTTTTTGATAATGTGTATTTATTTAAAGTTTGTTTTTCTAATTTTTCTAATATTCCTCCCTCTGAAGCCTTTAAAATTTGTTTTTTATCTCCACTACAAATTATTATACTATTATTTTTTTTACTGTAATTCATTATTTGTTCAAATTGATTTACATTTATTCTTTGTATTTCATCAATAAATACTACATCAAAATTATTATTTGTTACAATAAAGTACTCTCTTATGGAATATATATTCCAATTATACTTAGAAATCAGTTCTCCATGTCCTTGATTAAGTAGTCCACAATGTATAATAGCCACTTTCTTATTATTTTTATACAATTGCTTAGCTAAATCATATATTAATAAAGTCTTACCTGTACCAGCATCTCCTTGAATCAAAAAATTTTTTTCTCCTGATTGCATATCTTCAATTATTTTGTTTTTTATTTCTTCTTGTTGCTTTGTCAAAAAATACTGGTTATTCATAAATTCATTAGTTTTGTTAAATGGCGAAATTAAATAATTTGAAGCTTTAAAAACATTGTTAAGATTTATATCCTGGCAAGTTAGGTTATTATTTAAAATTTCTAATAGCTTTATATAAGATATTTCTTCTAAATCTTCATTCTTTAACAAATATAATTTATCTATATCTTGTATATATCCTATTAAGATGCTGTTTCTATTTAAAAAACTTAGATAGTACCTATTTCTTATTAATTGTTTTTTTATTTTTTCTAAATCATTTATTTCTCTTTTATACTCAATATTTAATATATTCTGCTCATCTAATCTTAACAAATCAAATTCTTTACCTATTTGAGGAATTTGATAACCTATATAAAAATGATTATATTTATTCATATTTCCTTGAATATCAATTTTTTCTATATTTTCTACAAGTTGCACAAGCGGTTCTATTTCATTCTTCTTTATTGATAAACTATAGTCATCTCCTATAAATTGTTGATATTCTTTAGGGATTTCTCTATTATTTGCTAAGTATATATTTACTAGTGATTTAAGATTAATTGATTTCATTTTTACCTCCATTCACATTTTACAATATTTTTTTCAAAAAATTTGTCGAAATTTGTATAAAAAAATAAAAAACAAAATAATTTTGTAAAATTTATTACATTAATTATTTTTTTTCTTTTGTTACATACTTTTTATTTTTTATTAATTTTCAAAGACTGCTTTATTAAAGGAATCGCATTATCTATGTCTTCTTCAGAAGTAATTTCTATTGCATAATCTCCATTTGCATGATGTCCAACTTTTGACATATCTTTTGTTATATTCAAGCCATCATTTAATGTACCTTTCTTCATGTTTATATATAATCTTATTTTTGAACTATAAAATTCAACATCAGCAATATTAGTTGTTCCTTTAAAAGCAATATATAATTTTTTATATTCTATATCTATATCTCCAAAAGCTAATATTTCATTTTTTAATAATTCATATAATTCTTTTATTCTGCCCGATACTTTATTTAAATGATCTTCTTCAGTATATACTTTTATTTCTTTAATAACTTCTTGCATTTTTTTGCTTTTAGGTGTAAATTCCTCTTTTAAATTTGGATTCTTTGATAATTTATCAAATTCAACTATATCATTTTCATATTTCACTGCTTTAATTAAGTCAAATGGCATGCCTTCAAATTCAGTCGCATTAATTTGTCTTTCTGAAAAGAAAGGTGAAATAAATACAATTCTTGCTTGTGACCAATCTATATCTTTTATTTCATAATTTGATTTTGTTACATTATTATATTTTAAAACAAATGCTTCTTTCCTTTTTAACATAAGTGCCAAATACGAATATCCTTGATCCACTAGACTGTTATTTTTTATATTTTTATATTCTACAATTATAAAAGTTTTGTTTTCCTCATCATATCCTAATGAATCTATCCTACAATTATCAACACTAAATTCTGTTGCAATAAATTTATATCCTAATATTGATTTCATACTATTTTCGACATAAGTTTGTAGTTCTTTTTCATTTTTAAAATCTATTTTCTTTAATATCTTATTTTTTTGAATTATCATTTCTATTCCTCTTTTCTTGTATAATTATAACACTGTTTTGAACCTTCTGCAATCCATTATAAATGTAACTTATTGTCTGTAGAAACATTTGCACTTTTTGTATACAATAAGTTACGAGGTGAAAAATATGGAAATTTGTAATTTATTTGGAAAAAATGTCAAAAAATACAGATTGCAATCCAAATTATCGCAAGAAAAATTAGGAGAATTAACAGGATTACATAGAACATATATCAGTGACATAGAAAGAGGCTTGCGTAGCATATCTCTTAATAATATTGAAAAAA
>HF991940.1:0-6795 GCA_000433135.1 Clostridium sp. CAG:921 | reverse complement strand
TTAAATGTAGAAATATACAAATTATTTATTTTTGAGGAGGTAGAATAATATATGGACGAAATTACTTATAGAATATATGGTGACAATATTGTTGAATGTGAAAGAATGTTAAATATTATTCAACAAGGTTTTAATGAACAAAATTTTAAAAAAAAAATAATTTCAAATGCATGTTTAAGAGCAAGCTTTATTTCTTCAAGTAATGTAAAATATATATTTGATTGTATCCCAGGCTTTGGTAGATGGAGTTCTAATATTATGGATATTTTTTATAATAATGGCGGTATTCTTAGTGAAACTCCAGATATTATTATAACAAAATTAACTAATAGTGAAGAAAAAGTTTTATTAGCATTAGAATTCTGTAGTGCCCTACAAGCTGGTAATCAATCATGGCAAAGAAGTGGAAGAGGCTACTCTACATCTTTAGCAAAAATTCCATATTTATATATAATAGATTTTGTAAAATATGAATTAGATAATAATAGAGTTAGAAAAGCCTTACGTTTTCCAAATGCAATTGTACCTTTCAGTTTTTTATCTCAGACAAATAAAACAAATATTATGAATTTAGCAGTTTTTATAAAGGCTGAGGAATTTCAACCCACTTTTTCCACTCAGTTACAGGATTTTGATGAAAGCATTTTATCAAATGATATTTTACCTATATATATTAAGAAAGTTTTAACTGAAGAAGACTACTCTAATGAAGAAACAATCTTAATTCAAAATCTTAACCAGATGTTGCTATTTATTGCAAACCAAAACACATCACCCACCTCTTTATCCAAACAAGATTGGGAAAGTATTATTTGTCAAAACTATAATTTAATTGAATATACAAAAAATAATGTTTCTTTTAAATGCAAGAAAAAAATAGCACAAAAATCTATACATAGTGAAGAAATGCTAAAATTTATTAATTTAGTAAAAACTTATTCAATAGGTATATCATCTGGAGACTTACCTTTTGCATTAATAAGCTCAGATATTAAAAAAACATTTTTAAAAGAAGTCTTTGAAATTTATAATATTGATTATGATTCATCAATTAATGATTACACTGATAATAAGGATTTAATTATATGTATGATGAAAGGATTTAAACCTGGTGGTGATGATGATCGACCTGATAGAGGCTTACTACCATTATTAAGAATGATATCTCTTGATGACACAGAGATTATGACTTTTCTTTATGGTCCATTATTGAGATATTATATTGATATTCTACAAACGAATTACACAAAACTTGGAGAAAGAAATGGCTTATGGAAATCTATACTTTCGCTAAGTAATTTTGTATTGCTTGATTCAAATATTGCTGGAACAGACGAAAATTACTTTGAATATATTCCTATAAAAAGTACTATAAATTATATTACTTGTAATAATCTTTATCAACCATGTTCTCTAATTCCATCCAGATTTGGTGAACATGATGTAGACTTTATCATTTATTATATATTTAAATACCTAGTTCCTAATTCTAAAATATGTATGTGTAATCCTCCAGGTGGAGATTGGAGTGGTATATCTATATTTGATGATAATAAAAATATGGAATATCGTTGGCTATCCCTTCCTAGAGAAAGTATGCAAACAGAAAAAAGACCAGACCATGTTATTGAATTATCAAATATTACAAATGAATTGTGGATTATATCTATTGAATCAAAAGAAAATTTCAATAACTTAGAAAATAATATTGGTAATAGATTAAATAATTATTTAAAATATTTCTTTGATTTTATGCCAAGTGTTGAAAGAAATTTAGATGGCCAAAACTGGAACATATCTAATAGTTCAATTGACGCTTCTAATTTTAACTTTGTATCTGTTGGAGTTGCTCTAGGGTATCCTAATAATGAAGAAAAATATAATTGTGATTTAATAATATGCTTAAATTATACTAATGATTTTTGGAAAATAAAACTTGATTCTTTTTCTAAAAATGGAAATATTTTAAAACAATTAATAATTGATTCTTTAGATGAAAATAAAAATATACAGGTAGAAAACTAAATTTCTACCTGTATATTTTTACCAACTTAAATATAATGATTCTTTAACTTTCTCACAATTTTTATCAATAACTTTTTTAAAGGTTGAATTACCCGATTCAATAAATATATGTCGCTTATATAAATCTTTAGGAATTTCTACTGTGTAATCTTTACTTTCGCTTTTTCCATCATAAGATAATGCATATTTTACTTTTTTTTCTTTTAATGTATATAAAAATTTTATAAATTCATCATATTCAATAGTTCCATAATATCTACCCTTTGTATTAAAATATGGCGGATCTAAATACACAAAATCCCCTTCTTTTGCTCCTTCACATATTTTTCTATAATCATCGTTTATAAATTGCACATTTTGTATTCTTTTAGACCAATCATTTACCACAGGTTTAAGTTTTTGTGGATTAATTCCCTTTCTAGTATGATGAAACGAATTATTGAATTCTCCATTTTTATTAAATCTTATTAAACCATTAACACAGGTTCTTGTTAAGAAGAACAAACTGTATGGATCTTTTTTATCATTGAATTGAGATCTTACATTATAGTAATATTCATATCCTTCATTTTGTAATTCATTCCATTTACTGTTATAGTCTTCGAATAATTCCTTGGGTTCTTCCTTTAAGCAATTCCAAAAACCGATTAGTGGCGTACAAATATCTCCACATACTGCCTTTTCAGGATTTATTGCATATAGCATAGATCCTCCTCCTAAAAAAGGTTCGTAATAAGTATTAAATTTTGGAACAAATTCAAGTATTTTGTTTGCTTGTGTTCTCTTACTTCCACTCCATTTTATTACTGGTTCAAACATTTTTTATCTACCTCTTTGCAATTTAATCTTTTTAAACAAATCTCATAGTATTCCTTATCTATTTCAAAACCTATAAATTTCCTATTTAATTCTTTTGCTGCTAAACATTCTGATCCTGCTCCAGAAAAAGGCGATAAACATATATCTCCTTCTTTTGAAGAAAGATTAATCATTCTTTTTAATAATCGTAATGGTTTTTGAGTTGGATGTTTACCATATTCCAATTCTCTTTTTTCCTTATTATTTGGAATATCCCATACAGTTCTCATTTGTTTTCCAGATTTTTTTAACAAATCTTCCTCAAAATTTCCATTTTTCGAAAATTCATAGTCAAAATAATACTTTCTTTTTTTAGCATTTCCCTTATGGCACCATATTATATTCTCATGACTAGCTGTCAATCTTCTTCCTGATAAATTTGGAATTGAATTTCTTTTATACCAGATTACTTCATTAATAATCTCTATCTCTAACAACTGACATACAAAATTAATTATACCAATATTGTGATATGTTCCAAAAATCCACATAGATCCTGTATCTTTTAATATTCTCTTTGCTTCAGTCAACCACTCAATTGTAAAATCAATATAATCAGAAAATGGCATGTTATCCCAATTTTCCATAACTTTATTCCATTTTCCTCCCATTCCGATATCTTGTTGTAGTTTACCAACTTTTACAGTATTTCCTTTTGATAAGTTGTATGGTGGATCTGCAATTATTAAATCTATCGAATTATCATTTATTTTCTTCATTTCTTCTATACAATCTTTGTTAATTATTGAATTTATTATATTTTTCATTTTTATATTCTACCTCTTGATATATACTATCATATTTTTAATTTTTTTTCTATTATTTTTAATGTTTTTATCTTTAAAAATTTTATCAAACATTTGTTTCTTTTGCAATAGTTTTTATGAAATTTCATAAAAATATTTTCTAAGCACATTTCTGTGCCTATTTTATAATTCATATTTTCTCATATTTTTCTTTTGTTTTAGCTCTTTCTCTTGTTCCTTATTCTCTACTTCTTTAATCTGCTGTTTCATTTTTGAAACATTATTATAAATTACATCACAAAGTTTTATTTCTTTCTTAACCTTTTTCAGCATATCAGTAACAATAATAATATCTTTAGTAATAGCATCTTTATCTTCCTCATTATTGCATTTATTTCTATGATAATATAACTTATTTCTTTTATTAAGTATTATTTGTTTTTCTCTAAGTTTCTGAGTTTTTAACTCATCTACTGCATCCGTTGTTTCTAATTTATATTTACACATAAATCTAATCTGTTCTGAATAGAATTCCATTTTCTTTACATCTTTTTGCATTTCTGGTGTTAGCTTGTATTCTATATTATTCTTTCTATGAAAGCCTAATAAAAACTTATAATAGTAATATAATGCGATTATTCCTTTAGACTTATATTTTTTCTTTATACTACTTTTAGCTGAATAAAACTTTGCTTTTATAACTCTATAAGGAACTATATCTGGTCTTCAAACATAATCATTTTGAAGTATTCTTTTTGTGATATTATCAGCAGAATATTCTTCTCCAAATGCTTTTTCAACTCTTATATTTCTTTTATAAGGTTCTCTCCTTACTGATAGTTTTCCAGCTCTATAATAGTAATGATATCCCATTGATTCTAATATTCTGTGAAAGTCTTTTGTAGTATAAGAATTTTTAATTGCATAATCTAGATCCTCTTTAACTTCTTTATGATAATCACTTTCTTGTATATTTTTTTTATAAAAGTTCTCGAAGTTAATTCCAGATTTGCATTTCTTTTCTTCTAATACACTTAAACCATATTCCTCACAAAGTTCATCTGATGTTTTTCTTAATAATGCTGTATTTTCAAAATTACTATAATACTTATATCCATCTTTAAATGAAACTGAATTAATTACAAAATGATTATGAAGATGTTTAATATTTAAATGAGTAGATACTACTACTTGAAATCTATCTCCCCACATTTCTTCTGCAAGTCTTACTCCAATTTCATGAGCAATTTCTGGTGTAACTTCGTTTTCTTTAAAAGATTGCTCTGCATGAAATGCTAATATTCCATCTGTTTTGTGCCAGAAATCTTTTGCATCTCTCATTTCTTCTACTGCAGAATCAACGTCACAATTTATGCCTGTTGTATAAAATTGTTTTTCTGTTTTACCTGCGTTAGTCGCATACATCATTACTTGTCTTATGCTATCGTAATCATCTACTCCATTTTCTAAATAATCATTTTTTGTTTTTTCTTCATTTGTTGTATAATTGATCACATGATCTAATCTTTTTTCTACTTTCCATATTTTTGTTGTAGCCATAATTTTCTCCTTTCTAAAAATAAAAAGGGGCTTGGGGAATCTCCCCATTTTGAATTTCGAGCTACAGAAATTCATTGCTTGCTGATACATAACTTATAACTAAAATATGGAAGGAAATGCCCAATTTTGTTTCAAAAATTCAGGCATTATTCTTTAAGTTTAATCATCATAAATGCATTCTTTCAATACAATCTCATCTGCACAATTGCTTATATTGTTCATTAGTCCTACCCATTTCATTTGGTCTTTTTGTTTTAATTTTTCAGTAATGTTTTCCTTCTTTTTGAACTCTTCCATAAGCTGATTGTATCTTTTATTTGCTAATTCTTGTACTTCTTTTAAATGATCTATTAAGGTATCTTCTATCTTCATAACCTCATATTGTACATGCTTATTTTCTTTTAAATAATTAAGTCTTAACATTCCATATTTATCTAATCTAAAATCCTTATATTTGTTTGGTAATTCCAATTCAGGATAATAATAATCTCCTACTTTTTTATAAGTTATATCCATAACTTTCCTCCTTTTTATTTACTTTTTTAAATTTTTATATTAAAATATATTTATAAACATTTGGGTTAGTATTTAGTTTTGCGGCTTATACTAACTCTTTTCTTTTGTCTTTTCCAAAGATGATTATTCCTCTACACATTTCATAAAGTCTTGATATTATTGAATCTACTATTTCTTCATTGTTATTACATAGAAGTCTTTTTCTTAACTTTTCCTTGTTATAATTTGTTGTAATTATTATTGGTAAATTATTCTCATATCTGTTATTTATTATTGTAAATAATTTTTCTAATGTCCATTCACTAGGTCTTTCTTTACCTAAATCATCAATTACCAACAATGGAATCTTTGAATATTTTTCAATAACATCACTCTCACAATTGCCATCAATTTTGTAAGTATCCTTTATATCATTTAGTAAAGTTATTAGTGTTCCAAATATAACTGGTATTTCATTTTCTATTAAGTAATTTGTTATACTTGCTGCTAAATGTGTTTTACCTGTTCCAACTCCTCCAGTTATAAATAAACTTCCTTTGTTATCGCCTTTAACAAAACCTTCTGCATATCTTTTTGACTTTTCATAAGCCATTCTATTGTCATTATTAGTCATATAATTATCAAAATTATATTCCATTAATCTTTTGTTCATTTTGCTATTTAAGTAATATCTCTTTCTTAGCATCATTTTTCTGTTATACTCCCTTTTATATTCTATTGCAGCTCTTCTATCATCAACCTTTTTCCAATATATCTTTGCTTTCATGCAGTCACATCTTACAGGCTCTCCTGATAAAACAAACTCTCTGTCTCCTACTATAAAACTCATTGTTTTTTGTTCTAATTCCTTTCCACAGAATTTACATTTTTCTCTTTTAATTGTTCTTGTACTTATCATATAAACTTCTCCTTTCATAATTAAAAATTGCTTTTTTAGTCTTTAAATCCACTATCATTTTCTATTCTAATCTTTTCTTCTCTATTCTTATCTTCTGCGTTATCTAACGCTACAGTAACGTTATTTATCATTTGTTTATCCCTAAATCTTTGCTGTCTTTTCCTGTTGTCTTCCTTGATTTTTTCGAGCTTA
>HF991939.1:5227-6506 GCA_000433135.1 Clostridium sp. CAG:921 | reverse complement strand
CATTAGATGAAGATTCAAATGTTGAATTTGTAGCAGAATTAGTTATAGTGTTAGAACTACTTGTAGCACTATTTGTGATAAAATCAGAGTCACCATAATTACTAGAACTGTTATAGTTTTTGTCATAGTATGTAGGTCCATCAAATTCTCCAGATAAAGCACTAAAAGGCATTGTTAGTAGCTTAATAAATGTGTGATTTGATTCTATGGACTTAGCATTGTATAATTTTTCTAGATCTTTTTTTGATTTTACAGATATTAGCTCATCTGTTTTAGTACAATTAATAACTATAAAAAGAGTAGTAACAACTAAAATAATTAATGTAAAAGTTATTAAAATAATAGACTTCTTTTTCTTATTATCCATAAACTACCTCCTTGTAATTTAAAAAAATTGTATCATATAATATATAATTAAGCAATAAAATTTTTGTATGTTAAAGTAAAAAAAACAAGCAATTAGTTAGAAACTAATTTGCTTGTCAAAATGTTATAATTTGTTATCTAAAAAACATACAAAATTCATTTTATAATTAAATAAATCAATTAGCAATGTAAATATTTTACATTTTATAATTTTTAATTATTAAAATTTAACATTTTTTCAAGATATTGTTTGTTGTTTAAGTAAATTTTATCCGTATTATCATATTTTCCTGCTTCTTCATTATAAAAATTAGAAAGCTCATAGTTTCTTAGTTTATCATAGCATACACATAGCATTATATTTGCTATATATTCTTTGTAAATACTATAGTAGAATTTCCCACTTTTTAAGTCTTCTGTTTGAGTTCTAGCTAACATAAACCACTTTATTGCAACATCCACTTTTTCATTATAAATAAAGTAAAATCCGAATTGGCAACAAATTTGTGATGAAGGAAAATCTAGAGAAAGTGTATTAATTAAGCATTCATACATTTTTTTGTAATCCTTTTTTTCTTCATATATGTATGCCAAATCACTATATGCACATATTATGTTTTCACTCCAAGCGTTTTTATCACTTAAAAAAAAGTTATAGGCTTTTATTGCATTTTCATAATCTTTTAAGTAATATAGTTCACGTGCATAGTAAAATTTTTGTCTTGAATCAAATGTAATACCATCTTTTATCATCTTTTGAAATATTTTTAAATTTCTTGTTGGATCTCCTTTTTTTATTTTTGCATGTGTTATTACAATATTCTCATAGATAACAATTCCTTTAGGTATTATTACTTCATGTATTTGTCCTATCCATTTAAAATTAGCGTTATTTTTTACAATTCTTTCCCTA
>HF991939.1:2340-5209 GCA_000433135.1 Clostridium sp. CAG:921 | reverse complement strand
TTTCCCTATAGTATAAAAGGGAAGAATTTCCTTTTTGATTATTTCCAAGGCTGTATTTTAGATTTACTACATCTACTTTTTTATCAGATAATTTTTCTTTTAGAGTAATTATTTTTGATATTTCACTATCAGATATTACATCGTCTGCATCAATCCACATTATATATTCTTTAGTTGCTTTTGAAAATGAATAATTTCTAGCTTTAGAAAAATCGTAACACCAAGTAAAATCATATACTTTAGCTGAAAATTTTTGTGCTATTTTTTTTGTAGAATCAATAGAACCCGTATCCACAACAATAATTTCATCAGCTATTTTATTTACACAATTTAAACATCTTTCAAGAACATCTTCCTCATCACGTACAATCATACATACACTAAGACTAATCAAATGATCACCTCGATAAGTTATATATAATAGTATATATTTTTTTTATTAATATGTTACAAACGTATGTACATTTTTAGTAAGCTATGATATAATTAAACTATGTTTAAATTTCTTTTTGATTGTTTTAATCGTATATTTTTAAAAAATCCAAATAGAGTGTATATTTATTGTATTTTGATAGTATTTGTTTTATCAGTTATTAAATCTGTGTATATTTTTAATTTTAAATATAAAAGCGATGTGTCTGTTGCAAGAAGAAATTGTGTTATTTTATGTAAAAGCAAGGTAACTGATGATAAAATTACATATTTAGTAAAATATAATGAAAATAAATTTTTACTTAATATAACTATTGATAAAAATCAAGATGAAGATAAAATTAAGCAAATTGAAAATTTTAAATATGGTGATATTTTAAGTTTTAGAGCTAGTGTATATATACCGCAAAGACTTGGAAATCCTTATGAATTTGATTATAAAAAGTATTTAAATTCAAATAATATAGTAGGTATTTTTACAACAAATGACGCAAAAAAAATAGAAAATAGTGTGCATAACATATTAGAATATTTAGGAAATAGTATTAAAGAATGTATAGAGTTAAAAGTTGAGCAAAATTTACCTAAAAATGAAGCTAATTTATATAAAAGTATGATATATGGAAATGATATTTATTTAGATGATAAAATAAAACAAGACTTTAGTGAAAATGGAATACTATATATTTTAGTAACATCTGGGATGCATGTATATTATATTAGTGTAATTATTAACTATTTAACAAAGAGAATGAATCCTAAAATTTCAGTTATGTTTAAGATAATTGTAATTGGCATTTTTCTGATTATATCGAACTTTTCAGTATCAGTACTAAGAGCAGGTATAATGTCAATAATTTCATGCTTTAGTATGAAAGAAAAAAGCAAGAATGACAATAATGGTAATAATATAAAAAATCTTTTTTTATCTGCAGTAGTACTACTTTGTGTAAATCCATATTACATATTTAATTCATCATTTTTGCTCTCTTATTTATCTACATTTGGAATAATAATGTTTCAAAATTATATGGTTACTCTTTTTAGTGTAAAGTTATATTTTTTGCCTAAAAATATATTAAAGATTTCTTTAATACCACTTGGTGTGGTTGCAACTTCATTTTCAACATTAATATGTACTTTGCCTCTTCAAATTAAATATTTTGGATGCATAAATTTATTTAGTTTTGCTTCTAGTGTAATTGTTTCACCTGTTATAACTTGTGAATTTTTTATTGGATTTTTGTCGTTTATTTTTTCATGTATTCCATTAATTTCTGATTTACTTATTAGTTCAAATTATATTTTATTAAAAGTCATAATAAAAGTTGTAGAAATATTATCAAAGTTAAATTATTTCACATTATATATTCCAAGGTTTAGTAAATTTGAAGTATGCTTGTATTATATTATGATTTTTGTAATAATAACCAAGAAGTATATATCACTAATAATGTCAAAATTGTGTAGAAAGGTACTAAGATGTATTAGTTTTATAATGATAGTAAGTACAATTTTTTGTATGTTATTTTTTAGTATATATCGTCTATATTTTGAAGAATATGTATACTTTTTTAATGTTGAGCAGGGAAATATGGCTATAATAAGGAAAAATAGAAAAGTAATAATAGTAGATATTGGCTCAACTACTAAAAATTTAGCATATAATATCATATCAAATTTTCTTAATGCAAAGGCAATACATAAGGTAGATATAGTATTTTTAACACATATGCATGAAGATCATGTAAATGGAATATACCAACTTTTGGAAAATTTTAAGGTATGTGCTATTGCTTTTAAAAATCCGCCAGATGGATATGAAAATAATGAATTTTATAACATAACTAATTTAGCAAATAATAAAAAAATCAGAAGAATTGAAGTAAACTATATGGATGATATCGATGTTACAGGCATTAATGTTAAGGTGATAACTTCAAAGACAAATGAAGTTATTAATTCAAGTGATATGTTAAATTCTAATAGTAGTGTTTATTTAGTTGAACTTGATAAAAATAGTAGTATTCTCTTTATGGGAGACGCTACGAAAGAAACAGAAAAGTGGATTTTGAAAAATGCTATAAATGAAAAAGCAAATTTATTTGAAAATGTAATTGCTATTCAAATTGGACATCATGGTTCAAAGACCTCTACATCTGAAGAATTTATAAAAAATTTTAAGGATGCTGTAGCAATTATTTCCTCAAAGAAGAAAAAATATGGTCATCCAAGTAGTGAAACCATAGAAATACTAAAAAAATATAATTTTGATATCGTTATAACTGAAAAAGAAGGTGCATATTCTATAAAATTTTAAATTATAAGTAAATATATAATTATAAAAATGTAAAATTATTACTATTTTTATTATATTTTAAATTATTTGTATAAAACGGTAAAAAATGATAAGAATACTATTAAAGTGGGTGATTTA
>HF991939.1:0-2290 GCA_000433135.1 Clostridium sp. CAG:921 | reverse complement strand
TATAAAATAGCAATACTAATTACAATTATATCATTATTACTTATTGGAGTTATATTAGGATTTAATTTTGTGTATAATAATTCATCATATGATAATTATATTAAAGATGACCAAAAGGAAAATAGCGATAAACAAGATAATATTACTAATGATGATATAAATGTTTATACTCAGCCAGTTAGTACAAAAAAATATAATATTGATCTTGTATATATTGATGACTATCTTTTATGTGGTGAAAAGATAGTAAAAAAGGAAACTATTTATGATACTAGCTTAGATGATTTAAAAATAAAGGAAAAAAATAAACAAGAAAAAGAAATGCAAACATATGAAATTCAAGAAGAATCAAATGAAAAATTGATATATTATAGAAAATTAAACCAAAATTGTCCAAACCATTTTGTAGTTAAATTAGAAAATGGTAAGATAGTAGTATATAATATTGTAAGTGATATAGTAAAAACAAAATATCAAGAAATAGATATTCAAACAGAAACTATAAGACCTGAACTTATGGAAGAACTAAATGTTGGAATAAAAGCTAATAACTTACAAGAATTAAATTTTATAATAGAAGATCTAGAAAGTTAGCAAAATAAGAAAAAATGTTTAATACATAATGCAATAAAATACGCACCCATAACTAGTCATATTACTAGTTTTAGGTGCGTAATAAATTTATGTACTAATATATTTTTTACCAAATATTAGAGTAATTACCGTTTTTTTTGTAATAATCATCCATGTCATATATATGTGTAAATCCACTATTATATATAAGGCTATTATAACTATATCTTGTTGCACATACGCCTCTTTCATAAAAAATAGTATCTGCAACGGTTATATAACCATCTTCAACTGCAATTATGATTCCAATATGTCCATCATATCCAATTAAGTCTCCAGCTTTTATTTTACCAGAAGCTAGTAAATTCATATTTATTTTTTGTGATTTTCCAAGATCTGTTAGAACTTTGTAGCCATAATTTGGACCAGCACCGATATCACCTGGATCATATCCACCATTTAATAAACACCAAGAAATAAATCCACTGCAATCCAGTCCATTTGGCATTATTCTATCATTACTATATTCATATATTCGTTTTCCCCACATGGCAGGCCCTGCAATTGAACTTTTTATATCAGCATATTTTGAAGTAGATAAATATAGACCTTTATGATAATATCTACCTTCACCGTCAACAAAATCAGAATCACCATGTTTTTGAAGTCTACCATTTTCTAAAAAGTAAGGTATTTTGTACTTAAATTTAAGTGAAAGAAATCTAGCTGCAGCAACAACACCTGCACGAGTACAAATTTCAGCTTCATTTACGTCAAACTCTAATAATTGATCTAGTAAAGTAGCTTCATCATTTGTGTACTGATTTGCTTTTAAAAATGGCTTATTATCATTTATTATTGGTTTAGATATAAGATCAGTAACAAGTATGCTAAGTTCTTGCCAATGATTATAATTATCTGAAACTTTAATTTTAGTTTTACCGATTTTTTAGCCCAATAATAGTATTATCTGTTATTTGTATAACATCGTTATTATCTGTACTAATTTTTATAGTTTCATCTGGATAGCCAATTTTAGATATTTCATAATCTATGTTAAGTGTATCACCAATATATAATATACAATCTTTTGAATATACTTTCATATTTGTGATTAAATTGATATAGTCTGACACATTAAATGAATTAGATATATTTTTACTATCTTTTATAAAAATATATTTTGATGATTCATTTAAGTTAAGTATACATTCATTATTATTTACTTCTATCCATTTTTCATCATACATTGATGGTAAAAAATTGGAATTACTTACAAATATATATCTTTTTTTTGAGATCCAAAGACTAGGTAAAATAATTTTAACGTTTACACTATCGTCATCTTGACTTATTAGTTCTAAATTAGCTATTGTTAATCCTTTTTGAGTAACATTTAAGTAAAATTGTTCATCTGTTTTTACATATTTAATAAAAAAGGCCACAGATAAGCATATTATAGCTAGGACAAAAATTAATATAATTGATTTAATAATTTTTTTATTTGGAGTGTGAGTATTCAAAACTATCACCATAAAAATTATATTGCATAATGTAAATAATGTCAAATTTTGTAGAATAATAATGTAAACAAGATGAAAATTATAAAATAGTAATTATGTATAATATAAAAATATTTAAATTTTATAAAAAAATAGAGACTTGCAAAAATATGATTACAAATCTCTATTAATTTTGATATTAAGTATCAAATACC
>HF991938.1:2029-3782 GCA_000433135.1 Clostridium sp. CAG:921 | reverse complement strand
TTACCAATATCAGTGCTTTCCCAAGTAATAGTTCCTTTAGAATCATTAACATTAGAAGTAGCCTCCATAGTAACTTCACCACTATCTAGTAAAAGTGTACCTTGGTGTCTTAAAGAAACTTTTTGAATAGCAAGTTCTAAGTAAGACTGCATAGTATCTAAATCAGTAGTATATCTAGCACTACTAGTATTAGTTAACACATTATTATTGTTTAAACTCATAACAACAGCAGCAGCTAATATAATAACAACAACGATAGTAATTACTAGAGTTATTAAGCTAATACCATGTTTTTGAGTTAGTTTTGTAAAAAAGATTTTTTTATAAAAATTTAAGCTAGTTTTCATAAATTTTCCTCCATAAAACATAATAGTATAATTTGTAAAAAAGTTGTAATTTATACTGTTAGTAGTGTATAGTAAAAGAGAAAAATAAACAATGGAAATATTTTACAAAAAATTTTATGATACTTTTAGTATATATATTTTAAATTAGAATATTTGAAATTTAATTTCATTAATATAACAGTTATTTTTTTGAAAATAATGACGAAAAATGGGCTAAAAGTAAAAAATATAGAAAAAGTATTGAATTTTACTATAAATGATGTTAATATAAAGGTAAGCTAAAAATGAGGAGTGATAGTTATGAAAAAAATAGCTTTAATGACAGCTGGCGGTGATTGTCCAGGGTTAAATAGTGTTATAAAAGCAGTAGTAATGTCTGCTGCAAACAAAAAAATTGAAGTAGTAGGAATTATGGATGGCTACAAGGGGTTTGTTGAGAAAAAGTACGTAAAATTAGATAAAAATAGTGTCTATAATATTGAAACTGAAGGTGGAACAATTCTTGGAGCTTCTAATAAGGAGTGTCCATTTCATTATCCAATAGACGATAAAAAAGAAGTATATGAGGATATGGTTGAACCATCAATTGAAGCTTTAAGAAAAATTGGTGTAGAGGGAATGATCATAATTGGCGGTGATGGCACACTTGATTCTGCAAGAGTAATTGAAGAGCATGGAATGCCAGTTATTGGAATACCAAAGACTATAGATAATGATATGGTAGCTTCAAATCCAACTATAGGATTCCAAACAGCTGTAGAAAATGCTGTTGAAGCTATAAGAAAGGTAAAAACTACTGCATTTTCTCATAGAAGAGTAATGGTTGTTGAAATGATGGGAAGAACATCTGGATATTTGACACTTTATGGTGGCTTTGCTGCTGGTGCAGATATAATATTGTTACCAGAACTTGAATATGATTTAGACTTAGTTGTGGCAAAAGTAAAAGAAATAATGGAATCTGGAAAAAGATTTGTAATAATAGCTGTATCTGAAGCTGCAAAAGAAATGGGAAAAAGTGAAACTATTGCTAGAATTATAAAAGATAGTTTTGAGCAAAAAAGATATGGTGGAATAGCTGAAAAATTATCTAGTGAAATAGAATCATTAACTGGATATGAGTCAAGACCAGTTGTACTTGGTCACATTCAAAGAGGTGGTGAACCATGTACTTCTGATATTATTCTAGGTGCAAGACTTGGAGATTATGCAATGAATTTGATGGCAGATGGTAGAACTGGATATATAGTAGGTGCACAAGAAAATGATTTAGTCAAGATGAAATTTCCAAAAGAAAGAAGTGCAAGACTTCTTGATATTGATACTAATGACGTATTTAGAACAGCAAAGGATATGGGAACTTTCTTTGGAAGAAACTTTATAAGATAAATTTAATTTTAAATACT
>HF991938.1:0-2000 GCA_000433135.1 Clostridium sp. CAG:921 | reverse complement strand
GTGTTGTTAAATACATGCAATCTTTTGCTATATACATTTACATAAATTACATAAATTTTAAAAGAAATTGCATTTTGGGGATTAAATTAAATAATTAAAATTTATAGTATTATTTTAATTGAAATTTATATATTCAAATGATATAATTGCTTCATAGTTTGATAAATAGAATAGGAGTATGAATTTATATGGGAGGAATAAGTGTAATATTTTTAATGGGTATTTTTTCAGTTTGGGTATTTGTTTTTATTGCAATTTTTGCCACAATAGTAATTTTTGCTGTTATAAACTATATATTTGAAAGTATATCGATTTCATGTATAGGTAATAAAATGAATTGTAGTTTTAAATTTATTTCTTGGATACCTTTTTATAACAAATTTTTACTTGGAAAAATAGGAGGA
Organism: Clostridium sp. CAG:921; assembly: GCA_000433135.1. Lineage (GTDB taxonomy): Bacteria > Bacillota > Clostridia > TANB77 > CAG-465 > CAG-465. The sequence continues at coordinate 1,596 of HF991938.1, read as the reverse complement.
AACAAAATAATTGGTGGAATACTTGGAATATTAAATTTGTTTATAGTGCTTTTTGGAATATACTTTTTTGTAAATACAAAAACTAACTATATAATTGTATGTATCTTTATTTTATGCTTGTTATTATCATTTATATTAGACACAATACTTTCATATAAAATATATTCAAAGGCTGTAAATAAGTATAGTAGTCTTCTTACTGTATTAAATATATTATCACTTGGAATTTTAAGACCAATAATTCTTTTTGTAATCAGAAACAAAGTATCTTGTGAAGTTTAGTATCATATGTGAGTATCGTAAAATTGCCTTGTAAATGTATGCGTGTAAGTAAAGAAGTATTATGAAAATTAAATCTAAAAAAGTACTGGCCTAATGATAATCGGTCAGTACTTTTTTAGGCATGCTTAGCATGCTTAATGCAGATCATAATATTGATGAACTGTTGAATAATAATAAAATAGCTATTATTAGCTTATTTAAATGCTATTGTATTAATTAACATATGAGTAATAAAGGCAAATATAAGGCCAAAAAATATAAAGCAAAACAAAAAGCTTTCTTTAGGTCTATTTATAATGACTTCATCATTAGAATCTGAAAAATTAACTGTTAAACTCTGCTTATTTGATCTTTTTGGCAAAATTGTTACTTCTTTTTTGTTAAGATCATAAGCTATGGAAATATCCTTATCTTCATCTAGAGTCTTAATCCCTTCATACCATGTTGTTTTAGCAATATCTGTGTAATAGGTTATTTCGTCGCTGGTAAGATAAATTGGCTTGGCAATAAGAGTAGCACAAATTAGTCCAGCAACGATAAACGTACCTAAAACCGCTAATGCATGTAATAACAGTTTTAAAAATTCCATAGTAAAACCCTCCTTAAAATTATTTAAATGAGTTGCACTTGCAATGTACAAGTAATTATATTATACATTATATTACAAAATTATACAAAATGCAATAATGCTAATTATAAATACGAGGATTTGAAACTTTTTAAAGTTACTGTTTAGAATGAAAATAAGTAAATCAAAGACAGAAAAATTATTATTAAAAAATTTTTTTAATATGTAATGATTGAGACTATTTTTTGTAGCCGTACATACCTTAGAAGAATAATCTAATTTTTTTAGTCAAAACTTTAAGTTTCTGATTAGCTAAAGTTAAAGAGCCATTAATAAAATTAGTATATTCATTTAAAAAGTTGTATGAAGGAAGTAAAAAATTATAGTCAGACTTTTTTTGAAAGGTCCTTTTTGTACGTATCTAAAGTTTCTTTAAAAGAGTCCATCTCATTTTGAAAAGATTTAATTTTGCCATTACAAGAAGTAGTAAACTCATCAATTTCTTGTTTATAACTCTATTTTGTATAATTTAATAAAAATATACTAAAAAATGTTTACTTTGCAAGTATTCATGATATAATCATAGTAGAGTTTGGCTATATTTTAATGTAAAATAGAATTTAACAAAATAGATTAAAAATATTTTAGGCGGTGTTTTAAAATGAAAATAGTAGATGGAAAAAAAGTAATATATGAAACGAAGAATTTTGCTGCAGTAGCAGCTAATCAGCCTTTTATTTCAAGAG
>HF991937.1:6774-13656 GCA_000433135.1 Clostridium sp. CAG:921 | reverse complement strand
TTAAAAGAGGCTAAAAGTAGGAAGTTTAGTACGCTATATTTAAAAACAAATTTAGAAAATTACTATGAAAAATTTGGTGCAATTTTTATAAAAAAATTAAAATCTGGGGAACGATTATATAAATTTGAGATTTAGCAGTTTATATATAAAAAATGGTTCTATGTTAATAGTGTGGGTAGAAATTTTATCTTCAAAATGAATATTATACAATAAAAAATAACTCTTCTTCCTTTTGGAATTGGAGTTATTTTTTATTGAAATGGTACTTTAATTGTAAAAATATGCACCTAGTATGGCAAAAGATTTACATAAAATCAAATAATAAAAATTGTTATGTAGCTTTTTTTATAGTTTCAAGATAGTTTTCATCAACTTTTCCCTTATGAACTAAGGTACCATCAACAAGTAACGCATCATCATTATGTTCTTTTATGGTTTTGCCAACAAAGCTTAACAGACGATAGTGGCTAATTGTAGATTGGCTAATTTCATGTGCTACGTTTATCCGCATACATATATATTCGCTTTTGGCTAATCTTAATTTGCAGACTTCCTCTAATAAGTATTTTGCTTTTAAAAGTTCTAATGTTTCATATAACATAATATTTCCTCCTTATATAATTATATATTTTGATTTAGTTTTTAGTCTTACATATGAGTATTATATATTAATTTGAACTTTATGTCAATTTAATTGACATAATTTTTGCTAAAAAGACAAAAAGTGACAAAATAATCGTTATATGTGAATACAAATGATACTTTTAAATATGTTAACTAGAGTTTACAAACAGAAAAAATTAATGTATAATAGTTTAAGAAAAATAATAAAGTTTTTTAGAAAGGATGTAATTATGGGAATAATTTATGGAAAAAATCCTGTTATGGAAGCTATTGAAGCAGGTAAAACAATAAATAAAATTTATGTTTCAAAAGGTGCAAAAGACTCTTTTGAGGTTATAAAAAAAGCAAAAGAAAATAGAATCATAGTTGTAGATGCAGATAAACAAAAATTAGATAAGATGGTAGATGGTAAAAACTCTCAAGGAATTGTTGCAAGTATAACTGATTATGAATACTTTGAAATTGAAGATATTTTAGAGTATGCAAAATCTAAAAATGAGGCACCATTTGTTGTAATACTAGATAAAATAGAAGATCCTCACAATCTTGGTGCAATAATACGTAGTGCTGAATGTATGGGTGTTCATGGCGTTATAATTCCAAAAAGAAATGCGTGTCAAGTAACTGATACAGTTGAAAAAGTTGCAGTTGGTGCTACTTCTTTTGTAAGAGTAGCTAGGGTTACAAATATAACAGATACTATAAAAGACCTTCAAAAAGCTGGACTTTGGATATATGGGCTAGATATGGATGGTGCAGAAGATGTGTATAATACAAAATTTGAAGGTCCTATTGGTATAGTTGTTGGCAATGAGGGAAATGGAATTTCTAGATTAGTTGCTAAAAACTGTGATTTTATAGTAAAAATTCCAATGGATGGAAATATCAATTCTTTAAATGCTTCTGTTAGTGCAGCTATATGTATGTATGAGGTGGTTAGGCAGAAAAAATTAAGATAAAAATTAATAGGAAGATTATTTTATTGGTGATTATAATGAAAAAAAAAGTAGAGGTATTAGCACCAGCAGGAAATTACGAAGCGTTTATTGCAGCCTGTCAAAATGGTGCTAATGCAATTTATATGGGACTTGATAAATTTAATGCTAGAGCTATGGCAAAAAACTTTACTAATGAAGAATATATAGAATGTATTAGATATGCACATTTAAGAGGAATAAAAGTTTATCTTACGCTTAATACTTTAATGTATGATGATGAAATAAGTAAAGCCTTAGAATTAGTTTTAATGTTATATGGTGAAGGACTTGACGCTGTAATTTTACAAGATATAGGTCTTGCAATGTTAATTAAAGATATGTTACCAGATCTTAATTTACATGCTAGTACACAAATGAGTGTATATAATTTAAAGCAAGTTAAGTTTTTAGAAAAATTAGGCTTTAGTCGTGTTGTCTTAGCACGTGAACTTAGTATTAGTGAAATAGAATATATATGTAAAAATTCAAATATCGAAATAGAAGTTTTTGTTCACGGAGCTCTTTGCGTATCAGTATCTGGTCAATGCTTACTTAGTAGCAGTATAGGAAATAGGAGTGCAAATAGGGGAAAGTGTGCACAGCCTTGTAGGATGAAATATACTCTTTTAGATAAATCTGGAAAAGAAATAGTAAAAGATACATATATAATGAGTAAAAAAGATATATTTGGAATAGAGAAAATAGATAAATTGATTGGTTCTGGTATTACATCACTAAAAATTGAAGGAAGAAATAAAACACCAGAATATGTAGCAGGTGTTGTATCAAAGTATAGAAAATATGTAGATACATACTTTGAAGGCATTGATTCTTGTAAAGACTTTGACATAAGTTTAGAAGATGAAAAAGAACTATTGCAGTTATTTAATAGAAATGGTAAGAGCACTGGATATTTAGATGGAGTTAGGTATAAAGATAGTATAACACTTTTATCACCTAAAAATACAGGATTATTCCTTGGTAAGGTAATAAATCAAAAAGGAAATTACATAAAATTAAAATTAGAAGAAGATATAGATTTACATGATGGTTTTGAGATATACTCAGAAAATGAAATGGTATATTCTAGTATTGTTACTTGCATAAAAGATGAAAATTATAAAATAAAAAATGAAAAATCTTGTCTTGGTGAGTATATATGGATTGGCGATGTTAATAAAAAAATAAAATTTGGAGCTACTGTATATAAAACATCTAGTGATAAATTAAATAAAAAATATAGAAAAACATATGAAAATAATGTACAAAGTGTAAAAAGGAAAATAGATGTTAAGTTGGAAATATTAAGTGACAAGAACGTTTGTTTTGAAGTGTGCAAAAATGATACTATAAATGAAGCTGTAAAAAGAAAAATGGACTATGTTCCTGAAATTGCCGCAAAAAAAGAGCTTTGCAAAGATCAGATACTTGAGAATTTTAAGAAGACAAAGGACATACCATTTGATCTTAATTTGATAGATTTAAAATTAGATAGTAATCTCTTTGTTCCTGTTTCTAAGTTAAATGATATAAGAAAAGAAATATTAGATTGTGCATGTAAGGAAATATTAAAAGCTGATAAAACAAGAAAAGAAAAAATAAAATCAATTAATGTAAGTAGCATAATGGATGAGTACGTCATAAAAAATAAGCAAAATACCAAAGAAGGTAAGCTTTCATTTGATTACTCTAAAACAAATGTTGTAAACTCATTACAGGTATATGATTTTGATACACGTGCAAATTATTTAGATATATATCAAAAAAAGTTTAATAAAAAGCTAAGTAGACTATATGTTAGTATAGATAATTATTACACGTTTGGCAAGATTATAAAAGAAAAGTATATAAAAAATGTTGATGTATTTTTAAATATTCCAAATGTGGTGGGTAAAAAGATGGATGATTTTATAATGGAAAACTTAGAAAAATTTTTAAAAGATGGCATAAAAGGATTTTTACTCGGAAGTTATGCGTATATTGAGGCTATAAACCTACTTAAAAAGAAATATGATTTTGAAGTGATTGGAGATTATTCACTAAACATTTCTAATATATATAGTGCACTTTTTGTAAAGAAAAATGGTTTTGATTTTTTGTCACCATCTTTTGATATATCTATATCTGATATAGAGGAAATGTCTAAGTATATACAAATAGAAGTGGTAAATAATTATACTTGTGTAATGACTTCCAGATATTGTATATTAGGAAGTTTTGTTGCAAATAGAAGTCAAGGAGAAGTTTGTACGAAGCCATGCATTTTAAATAATTTTGAACTAAAAGATTCATATGGATATAGTTATAACATTGTGTGTGATAGTAATGATTGCATCATGAGAATTATTAAAAGAACAAGAAATATCAATGTTGATGATTATGACATTAATATAGAAGGCATAAGAGAGACTATTATAAAATAATAAATTAAAAAAGTATAAATATGAAAAAGCAAGTATATTTATTAAGTTAGATACTTGCTTTTTTAAATCTTATAACAATTTATACTAAACTATCTATTTGGCAACATGCTGTCTATTGCACCATATATTGCTGCAGCTATAAGTGAGCTTATAATTGAAATATAATATCCCTCTACCAAAAATTGTGTTATATATATAATTATAGCAGCACATGTAAATCCAACTATTCCTCTTCCAAGTGGAATATCATGTATACCAGTTACTACAGAAACTAAGTAGTCAAATAGTATTATTGTAATACTACTAAGTATTAAAATTGGAAATGATGCAATTTTAAAGTTTGGCGTAAAAAATACTGTAAGTGCAAAAACTGATATTGAAGATATAAATCTTATTATAAATTGTGATATACGTAATTTGTCTATATTAATGTTAGATGAAATTTTTATCATAAATCCTCCTTAATTCTCCTTTTAAATTTATATATTTTAATTTAGTAATATTATCTGTATATAATTTTGTTTTATGCAAAAAATATTTTTAGGTGATTTTTTATGTTGATAGTATTTTTTAGAGCTTTAATTTTATATGCTGTAGTATTTTTTGTTATAAGGATTATGGGAAAAAAAGAACTTTCAAAAGTTCAACCTTTTGAGCTTGCAATAATAATTTTAATATCTGATCTTGCATCTGCACCTATGTCTTCTAGGGGAATTTCAATATTTGATGGTATTGTACCTATAATAACTTTACTTGTGGCATATATCATGTTTACAATCATTGTAAAGTCTAGTAATAAAGTTCAAGATGTTGTATGTGGTACACTTTCTGTAATTATAAAAGATGGAAAATTAGTAGAAGATGAACTTTCAAAATTGCAATATACTGTATCAGATATTATGGAACAGCTAAGAGAAAAAGATGTATTTAAGATTCAAGATGTAAAATGTGCGATGGTTGAAACAAATGGAACATTAAATGTTATTAAATATACTGATAATATGAATTTTATACCTCTTAATGTAATAGAAGATGGGAAAATATCAGACGGAAATATTAAAATTTTAAATATGAATGAAAATGATGTCGAAAATATAGTAAAAAAAGAAAATTTAAAAATTGAAGAAATACTAGTTGGAACACTTGATGAAAATAATAATTTTTTGTATCAACTAAAAAGTGAGGTGAACAAGAATGTTTAAACAAATATTAACCTTAATAATAGCACTTGGAATCTTAATATTTAGTGGAATTTGGGAAATTAATTATTTAGAAAATAGTTCTAAGTATTTGATGGGAGATATAGATAATACTATAAATTACATAAATCAAGAAAAATTTGATATGGCAAAAGTTGCAAATAAAAATGTAATAAGTACATGGAAAAATATGAAATTTGTTTGGAATATTTTTGTTAATCATGAAAGGGTTGATGACTTAGAAGAAGCATTAGTAGATATTGAATCATACATAGAATTTGAAAATAAAGAAGAGAGTATAAGTAGTGCTAATAAGTCAAAAAGAATAATTAATCAAATAGTCGAAAAACAAAAATTTACACCAGAACATATATTATAATGTATTATTTGAAATCAGAATAAACATATGTTTAATTGACACCTATTTTATTTTGTTTTATTTTAACAGATTTATTTACTTAATAAAAAAGTAGCACTACTAGGTTATTTTAGTGCTACTTGTAAGTTATAAGTAAAATAATAATTTTTTTAGTGGTAATTGTTAGTATACTTATTAGATATTTTTGTTAAGGAATTTTTTAATAATAGCTTGTTTTTATATGACATATCACAAAGAGGCAATCTTGTTTTTCCAACATTCATTTCTAATATGTTCATTGCTTCTTTTATTGGAATTGGATTTGTTTCTATAAATAATTTTTCTATTAAATCAAGAAATTCAAGTTGTAACTTTAATGAATTTTTAGTATTATTTTCAAAATAGTACTTACATATGTCATGCGTTTGCCTTGGATATATATTAGCTAAAACAGATATTACTCCATGTCCGCCAAGAGATAAAATAGGTACTATTTGATCATCGTTTCCAGAATAAATAGCAAAGTCTTCTGGTATGTTTGAAACAATTTTTGATATTTGGGATATATTTCCACTAGCTTCTTTTATGCCAACGATGTTTTTTACTTCTACTAATCTTTTTAATGTATTTATATCTATATTTACACCTGTTCTACTTGGAACGTTATATAGTATCATTGGTATATTTGATTCTTCTGCAATTTTTTTATAATGTAAATATAAACCTTCTTGTGTACATTTATTGTAATATGGAGTAACCACGAGTATGCCATCACATCCACAATCTCTAGCGTATTTAGACATTTCTATAGCATTTTGTGTGTTATTTGAACCGTGTACCTGCAATGACAGGTATTCTTCTTTGAACTTTTTTTACGGTGAAATTTATTAGTTCTTTTTTTTCTTTTGTGCTCATACAAGCTGATTCACCAGTAGTACCACAAACTATTATAGCATCAGTGTTATTTGACATTTGAAAATCTATAAGCTGATCTAATTTTGTGTAATTTATATTGTTGTTTTCATCAAATGGAGTTATGATGGCAACTCCAGAACCTTTAAAAATCATATAATTCCTTCTTTCTATTGTACTATCATTTTATCTATGAATTTTATTTTTATGTAGCATTTAGTTAAATAATACTTTTATGTAGAGGTGAAGATTTGGAAAACTAGTTGCAAATAAAGAGGCAGGTATTTTAAATAATAGTAATACTATTATAGTGCAATACTTATAGTACAATATATATAAAAAAACATAAATTATGATATATTGTGACATAATCTTACAAATTAATACTA
>HF991937.1:1494-6730 GCA_000433135.1 Clostridium sp. CAG:921 | reverse complement strand
TGATATATTTTTTTTGTTATGTTATAATTTTTATTGAGGTTGATAAATAATGAAAAAACTTACAAAAAAAGAAAGAAATATGGCGATAATACGTCTTATTTTGACTGTATTAGTATTTATTGCATGTATAGTTATAACAATAAAGGTATTACCTATAGTTTCAAAGTTGTCTGATGAAAACTATAGAGTTTATTTTAAAGAGAAAGTAAATGCAATGGGCTTTAAAGGAGTTATATTTGTACTTCTTTTACAAATTTTGCAAATAGTTGTTGCAGTTATACCTGGCCAACCAATGGAAATTGTTTCTGGGATGTTATATGGACCAATAGGTGGAATATTTGTGTGCTTAGTTGGAATATTTATTGGAACGGCTATTGTTTTTTATCTTGTAAGAAAACTTGGAACTGATTTTATGCAACTTTTCTTTAGTCCTGAAAAAATTGATAGTATAAAAAATTCTAAGATTTTTAAAAATAGTGCTAAGTTTGAGTTTATAATGCTGATAATATTTGTAATTCCTATGATGCCAAAAGATATTTTTATTTATCTTGGTGGAATAAGTCCGGTAAGTCCAAAGAGATTTCTTGCAATAGCAACTCTTGCAAGAATTCCAGGTTTGTTTTTAACCGTGTACATGGGAAATAGAATTTCAAATGGTAATTTTTCAATGGTTGTTGTACTAATAGCTATTATTTTAATAATAGCAGCAATAGGGTATTTTATCTATTCAAGAGCAGAACAAAAGTTTGAAAAAGATGAGGCTTAACAAGAGTTTTTGAAATAAACTTTCAGTAGAAGAAATTCTCTGAAAGTTTATTTTTTCATTATAACATATAATTATAACCGAAATTTTACATAAAATATGAGCTAAGTGAAATTATAACTTTGGAATAATAGCAATATTTTTAAAAATATAATTTGACATAAGATAAATTTAGTGATATAATACCGTTGACAAATATTGACGTAAATCTACACATAATTATGTGCATGAAAGGAGAACTATTATGAACGAAAAAAAAGAACTTGAAAGGTATGAAGCACAGCCGTTGATGACAGAACTTCGTAGAATTCAGTATCTTATCGAAGTAACTGGCAGGGAAGTAGATGTAGGTAGTTTAAAGGACACTAGATTTAACTTTGTAAAAGGGATTTGTGATATTGCTAAAGTAGATGATTATAACGTGCTTTCGGCAATTATTACAGATAATAACTTGCAACCTGCAGTAGTGATTTGGTATCCAAAACTTGAAAGTTTTATTATAATAAGAGTTGAGGATAGTGATATTTGGAGTATTTCTGTTATATCAGATATTCCAGTGTATGAGGTACTTGACAGTACCACAAATAATTTTTTTGAAAAAACGTTAGATTCGTATAATTATTATTATAATGATTATTCAGAAACTAACAATAAGATGTTTACTATTTGGGTAGACGATAAAAAAAAGCTATACCAAAGATTTGAAAGAATTTCTAAAATCTTTGAGAGTAGCATCAAAAAAAGTGCTTGAAGAGAGCACTAGAAAATTGAAAAGTAATTTAAAAATACCATGAACTTTTGTGTTAAGAGTTCATGGTATTTTACGTATAACTGATTACTTTACACATTCAGATATAATGTTTTCAATTGTATCAGAATTTATTTTGGATTCACTAGAAAATGGAACTATTTTTTCTTTTGCAAACAAAGTTTTTGTTATTTGTAAAAGATATTCATCAGTTTTTGTTTTAGCAATTTTATCAGCTTTTGTAGCAACTATTGTAAAAGGTATATTTTTTTCCAAAATCCATTCATACATAATTTTATCATTTTCGGTTGGCTTATGCCTTATATCTACTAAAAAAAAGATATGAGCAATATTTTTATTGTTATTTATATATTTGTTAACAAGTGCTGTTGTTGACTCTTTCTCAGCTTGCGTCATTGTAGAATAGCCATATCCTGGTAAGTCTACTATATAATATCTATTTGAAACGTTATAATAGTTTAGGCTTTTTGTTTTTCCAGGTGTTTGACCAACTTTAGCAAGTCTTTTTTGATTAGCTAAAGTGTTTATAAATGAGGATTTTCCAACATTAGATTTTCCAACAAGAACAATCTGTTTCAAATCTGTTTTTAGTATTTTATCCTTTGTAAATACAGATGTTTCAAACTTTATATCATTTATCATAATAAATTCCATTCCTTTCAAATTTACGATATTTTCGAATTTATATCTATTTTGCAATCATTTTTAGAACTGTACTATAAATTTGATCTGAATCTTCTTTCCAATTCTTTGCAATATTTTTTGCTTGTTCTTTACTAGTAGCATATAACGTGATATTCATAAGTTCACTATTTCTATCTTTAATGTAACATGAAACTTTAAACTCATCGTCGCTAATTGGAATTATGATAGTGTCTACATCAGAATCAGTTTTTACAATAGAGTTATTTTTAGTTATAAACTTTTTTAATTTATGTATATCAATCCCTGGTATAAATTCTTGGAGTTCTTTTAATGTATCAGCTCCAAGTTTAGTAATTTTATAAGTTATAGTTTGTTCTTCTAAGCATTCTTGAATATACAGATTAGATTTTAAACTATATATATATGAACAAATGTCAAAATAAGTAATGTCATCAAACTCACTACAAACTTTTACAATTTGGTCTAAACTTAATGGTTTTATAGAGTTTCCTAGTATGTATAGTATTAATACTTTATTATCAAAAAAATTGTTATCTACTGCCATTTTACTCCTCCTAGTATAAAAATTTCTTTACAAATTATAATATATATGATATCATATTTCAAGGTAAAAATAAAGAGAGGGAGTCATATTTATGGTTAATTTAAATGAAAAGTTTGTAATAGCAATAGATGGAGGTGCTGCAAGTGGAAAATCTACTCTTGCTAAAGCCTTGGCAAGTAGGTTAAATGTACTATATATTGATACTGGCTCTATGTATAGAGCGTTTGCACTTTATTTTTTAGAGAAAAATATTGAAGTAACAAAAGAAAATGTATTAAAAAATATAGACAAGATTGACATAAAATTAGTATCTGAAAATTCAGTAACTAAGGTATACTTAAATGGAGTAGACGTATCTGATAAGATAAGAGAAAATATAGTTTCTATAACTACACCAAAAATTTCAATATATAAGCCAGTAAGAGAATATATGTTAAATAAACAAAGGCAGTACGCATTAAATAGCTCAATTGTTATGGATGGAAGGGACATCGGTACAGTTGTATTTCCTAATGCCAATTTAAAGATTTATTTAATTGCTTCATACGAACAAAGAGCCATAAGAAGGCAAAAAGATCTAGAAAAAATTGGTAGATATGAAGATATTGAGACATTAAAAGAAGAACTTAAAAAAAGAGATATTGAAGATATGACAAGAGAAATATCACCTTTAAAAAAAGCAGATGATGCAGTTGAAATTGATACTACAGGAAATACTTTAGAAGAAACTTTAAATATTGTTATGAATATTATTAATGAGTAGATTTAATTAGTTAAGTAGAATTTTAAATTTATTAAAAGATAAGAGTAAAAAAATAGAAAAGGGATGAAACTTTGATGATTAAACAAGTGGTAAAAGGGTTTATTAGGATATTTTTTTGTAAGGTGTTTTATCATGTAAAATATATTAACAAAGAAAATTTAGATAAGTATAGCAAATGCCTCATTTGTCCAAATCATTCTAATACTTTAGAGCCTACATGGATATATGCTATATCTAAAAATATAGCTATAATGGCAAAAGCAGAACTTTTTGAAAACAAATTCTTGGCAAAATGCTATAAATATTTTAATGTCTTCCCAATTAGGAGAGGAGAGCATGATGTACGCAGTTTGATGCACGCAATTAACCTGTTTAAAGGAAACGGCAATATTAAACTTTTAGTTTTTCCAGAAGGTGAAAGGTTAAAAAAAGATATTGATAGAATCCCTGCAAAAGTAGGACCTGCATATATTGCTCAAAAAGTTGATATACCTATGGTACCTGTTTATATAACCAAGAATGCAAAACTGTTTTCTAAGGTTGAAGTTATATTTGGAAAACCTATATTTCCTCCAAAGGAAAGAGCGAAATTACAAGAGTTTTCAGACAAATTTATGGATGAAGTATATAACTTGCCAAATACAATTAAAAACGATAATCCAAGCTAATTACTATAACTTTTACGTACAAATACTTTTTAAATGTAAGGTTTGTGAATTTTTTGTTTATATTTTTGTTCGTTTTTTCGACTTTTTTCTTGACAAACTCTTGCATATAAAGTATAATTATAAAGTCAATATGATTTAAATATTATGTAGCGTACTATACTTGAAATATTCTAAAAATCAAGATTAGATACCCACGTAATATGAGTACGAAAATAAATAAATTATGGAAGTAAAAGGGGATTTTAAAATGAAAAATTTAAGAAATGTTGCTATAATTGCCCACGTCGATCATGGAAAGACAACTTTGGTTGACGCACTTTTAAGGCAAAGTGGTACTTTTAGAGCAAATGAACAAGTACAAGAAAGAGTTATGGACTCTAATGATATTGAAAAAGAAAGAGGTATTACAATACTTTCTAAAAATACTGCTATTAATTATAAAGGAATAAAAATCAATATAGTTGATACACCTGGACATGCAGACTTTGGTGGAGAAGTAGAACGTGTACTTAAAATGGTTGATGGCGTTATATTACTTGTTGATGCTTTTGATGGTCCAATGCCACAAACTAGATTTGTTTTAAGTAAGGCTTTGGCTTTGAATTTAGTTCCAATTGTTGTAGTAAATAAAATTGATAGACCAGGTGCAAGACCAAAGGAAGTTGTTGATGAAATATTAGAATTATTTATGGATTTAAATGCAACTGATGAGCAACTTGACTTTAAAGTTGTATATGCATCAGGAAAAAATGGCTTTGCAAAATTATCTTTAGATGATGAAAGCAAAGATATGCAACCATTATTTGAGACTATTGTTAATACAATTCCTGAGCCTGCTGGTGATAAGGATGAGCCTTTACAGTTACTTGTTACAAATATTGATTTTGATGAATATACAGGTAGAGTTGGAATTGGTAGAATCACTAGAGGTACAATAAGAAATGATGAAACTGTTGCACTTTGTAAAAAAGATGGTTCTATTCAAAATATTAGGATTGGTAAGTTATATACATACTCTGGTCTTAATAGAGTTGAAACTAATGAAGCATATTGTGGTGATATA
>HF991937.1:0-1445 GCA_000433135.1 Clostridium sp. CAG:921 | reverse complement strand
GAAATCGGTGAAACTATTGCTGATGTATCTAAACCAGAAGCAGTTGAATTTGTGGATATTGATGAACCAACAGTGTCTATGACATTTAGTGTAAATGATGGACCTTTTGCAGGCAAAGAAGGTAAGTTTATAACATCTAGACATTTAAGAGATAGACTTTATAAAGAACTTGAAAAAAATGTTTCTTTACGTGTTGAAGATACTGATACTGCTGATTCCTTTAAAGTTTCAGGTAGAGGTGAACTTCACTTATCAATACTTATTGAAAATATGAGAAGAGAAGGATTTGAACTTGTTGTTTCAAGACCAACTGTTATTTACAAGACTATTAATGGCGTTAAATGTGAACCAATTGAAGATCTTACTATTGATGTTCCAGATGAGTTTGTTGGAGTTGTTATGGAAAAGATTGGACAAAGAAAAGGTGAAATGACTAATATGGCGCCTTCTACTTCACAATCTGGATTTACAAGGCTTGAGTTTAAAATACCTGCTCGTGGACTTATTGGTTATAGAGGAGAATTTATGACTGATACTAAAGGAAACGGAATCATGAATCACTCATTTGCAGGATATGAACCAGATAAGGGAGAAGTAACTACAAGAACTAGAGGTACAGTTATTGCTTTTGAAACTGGTAAAGCTACAGGATATGGACTTTTCCAAGCTCAAGAACGTACAACACTTTTCATAGGACCAGGTACACAAGTATATGCTGGAATGATTGTTGGTGAAAATTCAAGAAGTGATGATCTTACAATAAATGTATGTAAAGAGAAACACTTGACTAATACAAGAGCATCTGGTAGTGATGATGCATTAAAACTTGTTCCACCAAAAAAGATGAGTTTGGAACAAGCAATTGAATTCATTACTGATGATGAACTTGTTGAAGTAACACCTGAGAGTATCAGACTTAGAAAGAAAATATTAGATCCAACTTTGAGATATAGAGCAAGTAAATAATTAAATATGATTATACCAAGTAAAAAAAATTAGTAAACAGGACATTAGTCTTGGTTACTAATTTTTTGTTTACTTTTAATATAAAAAGTGGTATAATACGGTGAGTTTATTAATGATATACATTAATAATAATTATTATGGAGGAAATTAAATGCAAAACAAAACATCACTTGAAAATTTTGACATTCGGACCTATTATCTTAAAAGAGTACTAGAATGCGGTAGGAGTTTTCCTAAAGGAATTTGGAAAGCTAACGGATTATTAACATATAATTATGCTGCTATAGTTACCAGGACTTTAATTGAAGAAGTTCTAAAATGGTCTGATGATAAAGTTATGAAAAATTTAAACCTTAACGTTTTTAAACGTTTTAAATTGGGTGGAATGATTCAGATAGTATTTAATAGCAGTGTATATGCTGCACTTAATAATGCATATCCTGGTAAATATAAGCCATGGCAATTAAGAAATGTTCCTA
>HF991936.1:8704-19609 GCA_000433135.1 Clostridium sp. CAG:921 | reverse complement strand
CACCAGCAGAAACATTCTTTTTAATTTTTTTCTTTGCTACTACTTTTCTCTTTCCAGCCATTTTTTATACTCCTTTCTTTCCAGCAATTGGTTTTGCTTTACCTTTTCTTGTTCTTGCATTAGTCTTTGTTCTTTGACCACGAACAGGAAGTCTTCTTTTATGTCTTTGACCTCTATAGCAATTAATTTCCATTAATCTTTTGATGTTTAAAGCTATCTCTTTACGAAGATCTCCCTCAACAACATAATCTCTTTCGATAATTTCTCTTATTTTTGCTTCCTCTTCTTCTGTAAAATCTTTAACTCTTTTTGTTGTTTCAATACCAGCTTCAGCTAATATTTTTCTTGCAACAGGACGACCAATTCCATATATAGATGTTAGTCCTATTTCAGCTACCTTATTTTTAGGTAAATCTACTCCAGCTATACGTGCCATTTAACTTTACACCCCCACAATTAACCTTGTCTTTGTTTGTGCTTTGGATTTTCACAGATTACACGAACAACGCCGTTTCTTCTGATAACTTTGCACTTCTCACAAATTTTCTTTACAGATGTTCTTACTTTCATCTTAAATCCTCCTTAAAGCTTTGTTAAATCTATTTAACAAAAGTAAGTTATATATAATAAACATCACACTAAAAAGAGATACTAGGATTATACCTCTCAGCCGCTCTAGCTAATGTTTATTTCAAAATATTAAATAAATAATAGGATTACTTTGCTCTCCAAGTAATTCTTCCTTTCGATAAATCATAAGTTGAAAGTTCTAGTTTCACTTTATCTCCTGGTAAAATTTTAATATAATGCATTCTTAATTTTCCAGATATATGTGCTAACACCTCATGTCCATTTTCAAGTTTCACTTTAAAATTTGCATTTGGTAAAGCATCTACAACTACTCCATCAACTTCAATAACATCATCTTTTGCCACAGCCAACTCCTCCTATATATTTATTAGTTACAATGCAAAAACACAAAATTAAGCATTATTAACACATACATTATAACAAATTTATGTAGTAATGTCAACAAATTTAAAAAAATTTCTTCTTTTTAAAAGAAACTAATAACAAATGAAATTTATACTAATAAATACCATATTATACATGTAAATATAACATAATATTATTGATTTTTTTATTTAAACGTGGTACAATCTAAACGTAACTAGCGTATTTATACCTATTATTTAATAATTCATGGAGGGTAATTTATGATTGAACTTTTTGAAGTTGTTCCAATCGAACTTACAGAAGTATCATTTACTGAAAGATGCAGCAAATCAACTATTAGCTTTAGGTATATAACTGATGAAGAAGCTAAAGTACAGACTTTTACTGCTAATAATTGCTATTTAGAATTATTAACATTACTAGAATCAAGTAGTAAAGATTGTATACAATGCAATACTAGCACTAATTTGAAAAAAACTGTTCATCTATGCTTAATTAAAACTGAAAATAACCGTATAGTCGGATTTTCAGATTCGATGCAAAATAACTTTTTATTTTTGTTTCCAGCTACAATATGTAATAAAAAAATATTTAGCAAATTATTAAAAGAGTCTATCATCAACAGTATTTTAAAAGAAATTGAATTTCACAATGAAAAAATTACTGAACTTCTTTTGGAAATAAAAGAAATAAAAGAACAGCTATAAATATTTTGCTTTAAATTAGTAATTTATTTTTAGTCTAAAAATGAGGAAATACATATACTTGTGTACTTCCTCATTTATTTTAATCAAGTGTTAATATTTTTACTCCATTTTCTGTAATAACAATTGTATTTTCATAATATGATGTCATTTTACTATCCATAGTAGCCACTGTCCACATATCTCTTTTTACATAAACATCAGGTTTTCCTTCACAAATCATTGGCTCAATTGCAAGAGCCATCCCAACTTGTAATCTTGGTCCAGTCCCTTTCCTACCTATATTTGGTACTCCAGGATCTTCGTGCATTCTTCTTCCTATTCCATGTCCTTGATATTCTCTTAAAAGAGAAAAGCCATGTTTTTCAACATAAGTTTGAATTGCATTTGAAATATCACCTATTCTATTTCCAGGCACTGCTTGATCAACGCCAGCAAAAAAAGCATCCCTTGCAACATCAATTAATTTTTGACAAACTGGTTTTACTTTTCCAACCGCATAAGTTCTACCAGCATCAGAAGCCCAACCATCTTTATAAGTTCCAAGATCCACACTAACAATATCGCCTTCTTTTAAAATGACTGAACTAGATGGAATACCATGAATAATTTCATCATTTACTGATGTACATATTGCCCACTTATACTTCTTTCCACCCCTATATGGACATTCTTCTCCAATGAAAGCAGGTGTCGCACCATTTTCTCTCATTGCCTTTTCTGCCACATCATTTAGATAAAGTGTTGTCACACCAGGCTTAATATTTTCTTCAATTGCTTTTAATGCTGCTTTTAAGCAAACAGCTGATTCTTCCATTAATTTTATTTCTTTTTCAGTTTTTATATTAATCACAATTATTACTTACCTTTCTATATTCTTATTGTCACTAAAGTTAATCATTAGTTGCTTCTTCAACCATTCTTTCAGGATGTGAAGATGAATCAACAGTTTTTAATATTCCAAGTTTTTTGTAATATTCTAAAATTTCCTTTGAATTTTCTTTATATATATCAATTCTTGCTTTTAATGTTTCTTTTGTATCATCAGCCCTTACAGAAAGTTTGCCACCACAATCATCACATATATCATTAACCTTTGGTGGAAAATCTATTCCATACATTTTTCCACAATTATCACATTTTTTTCTTTCTAATATTCTTCTATAAACAAGTTCATCTGGAACAGTAAGTTCAATTACTTTATCTACTTTCATATCAAACTTGGCAAGAACACCATCAAGTAGTTTAATTTGTTCTAAAGTTCTTGGATAACCATCTAAAACAAGACCATTTTTGCAATCTCCCTTTGCTATTCTATCTTCTAGTAACCTTGTCATTACCTCATCTGAAATAAGTTCTCCTCTTTTTAATTTTGCACTTATTTCTTCATCTTTTTTAGCAACTTCTCTTATTAAATCACCAGTAGAAATGTGTGGTATATTTAATGCATTTGCTAAAATTTCTGAACGTGTACCTTTGCCAGAAGCAGGTCCACCAGTTATTATATAAACCATTTCTATTCCTCCTTAAAATTCTTTTCAGTATAATTATGGCACAAAATCTTCAAAAAGTAAATAGCTATGCTATATTTAATCATTTTTATAACTTAAATATCAAATTGTAATATACATGTAAAATATAAATCATCTATTTTAATTTGATTTTATTTTTTATATTTAAAATTTAAAACTACATTAAAAAAACGATATTTCCTATAATATAAAAAATGAGGAAGAGCAATCTCTCACCCTACCTCACTTTATTATTTAGTAAAATTATTCTTTTTTAGTACCATCATTTTTTTTGTTTTTTACAACTTCAAGAATTACATATCCGCTTATAGCTACCACTGCAACTATTATTACTATTAATACGTTAGTACTAAAGAATCCACCAGTTTGTGGTAATTTTTTGTGTTCATTTACTACAGTTTTTTCAACTGTTTGAACATCTCTACTAATTTCAAAAGCTACTTCTCCACTTTGCATTATGTACTCTTGAGGAGCATCTACTTCTTTAAAGTAATATTTACCTTTTTGTAAATCACCTATTCTAGCAACTCCGTCATTTCCAGTAACTACAGTATTTATAACTTCTTTATTCTCATTTAAGATTTGGAATGTTACATTAGGTATTGGAGCTTTTGTATCTTTATCAATTTTAGTAATTATAAGTTTTCCACATATTCTAGTATTTTGAACATTTACTTCATAAATTGCTTTTTGAGCTGTTATTGTAAATTCTTTTAAACTTTCATCCATAATAACATTATCTGGTGCTTTTATTTCCTTATAGTAATATTTACCAATCTTTAATTCTTTTGATACTGCTATACCTTCTTTATCTGTTGTTATTTCTTCAATAACATTTTTATTAGAATCTAAGATTTGGAATACCACACCTTCAAGTGGAGTTTTTAAGTCATCAGTTTTTACAATTTTTAAGCTACCTTTTACAACCTTATTTACAACAGTAACTTCAACTACTTTGCCTTGTTCATCAATTGTAAATTCATGTTCTTTTGTATCAGGTATAACTTTAACTGGTACATTATTTTTATCTTCTCTATAGTAATATGTTCCACATTCTAAGTCTTTTGAAGTAGCTATGCCTTCTTTATTAGTAACAATCGTATCTACTACTTCTCTATTTGCATTTAAAATTTGGAATGTTACATTTTCTAATTTTTCGCCTTCATCAGAAACTTTGATAATTTTTAATATACCTGTTGCAACTTTATTTTCAACATTTACTGTTACTACTTGATTAGCAGTTTTTATTTCAAATTTTTCCATTGCAGTATTCATTACAACTGTCTTTGGTGCTTCTACTTCTTTGTAATAATATACACCTGTTTTTAATTCTTTTGATACTGCAGTTCCATCAGAAACAGTTGTTATAGTATCTACTAGTGTTTTCATATCTTCAGCGTAAATTTCAAATTTTACTCCTGAAAGTGCATTTTTATTGCTATCAAATTTTATAATTCTGATTTTTCCTACTGCATATTTGTTTTCTACTTTTACTTTTACAACTTCTGTTCCCATAGTAAATTTACGTAATGTACTATCTAAAACAATGTTTGAAGGAACTTTTGTCTCTTTATAATAATATTCACCTTGTGGTAATTCTTTAGATAAAGCATATCCATTTTTGTTTGTAGTTATTGTATCAACAACTTTTTGATTTGCGTCTAGTACTTGGAATGTTACGCCCTCAAGCGGTAAGCCATCTTCTGTTACTTTTTCAATTTGTAATTTTGCTTTTACAAGCTCATTTACAACATCCAATTTTACTACTTGCTTATTCTTAGTTATTTCAGCTTTTATAGGTTGAGTATTCATTATAACTGTCTTTGGTGCTTCTATTTCTTTACAATAATAAGTACCAAGCACTAATTCTTTAGATGTAGCAACACCTTTTGCATCTGTTGTTATTGTATCTACTACAGTTTTCATGTCTGAAGTATAAATTTCAAATTTTACACCTTGTAATAAGTTCTTATTAGAATCTGTCTTTACTATTTGAATAGTACCTTTAGCATAATTATTCTTAACTTCTACCTTTACAATCTGGTAACCCATAGTAAATTTATGAGTCTGTGAATCTATTACAACATTTGATGGTGCTTCAATTTCTTGATAGTAATACTCACCTGCTGGTAAATCATTAGACTCTGCTATACCTTGAGCGTTAGTTCTAATTTTTTGTACTACTTTATTATCTTTATCTAATATTTGGAATGTTACATTTGCAAGTGGTTTACCATCTTCAGTAGTTTTTACAACTTGTAGCTTTCCTCTTTTCAATTCATTTTTAATTGTCTTAGTAACAACATCATTATTTTTTGTTATGCTAAATCCGTATAAGTTGCTATCCATTATAACATTAGCTGGAGCACTAACTTCCTTGTAGAAGTAAGAGCCAATTCTCAATGCTTTAGATGTAGCTAAGCCATTTTTATCAGTTGTTATTGTGTCTACTAATGTCTTTTTATCAGATGCATAAATCTCAAATTTTACACCTTCTAAAGATTTTCCATCAGAATCTGTTTTTAAAATTTTTAAAGTACCTTTACCATAGTAGTTTGTTACATCAACTGTAACTGTTTGATTTCCTAAAGTAAATTTCTTTTCTGCTGTATCAAGTACTAATCCAGTATTTTTTCCTAAACTAGTTTCTTTAAATGTATAATCTCCAGAAACTAATTCCTTAGATATAGCAATACCATTTGCATCAGTTGTTATTGTGTCTACTACACTTTTGTTTGAATCTAAGATTTGGAATACAACACCTGCAAGTACTTTTCCATCTTCATCTTTTTTGACTATTTTAATTTTTCCTTTTGAAAGTTTATTTTCAACAGTAACTGTTACTACTTGTGCTTTTGCTGTAACATCAAATTTATTAACTTCTGTGTTTTTTACTACATAACTAGGAGCTTCTACTTCTTGGTAATAGTATGTTCCAAGTTTTAATTCTACACTAGTCTCAGCTTTACCATTGCTATCTGTAACAATAGTTTCAACAAGTTTTTTATTACTATCTAATATATTAAATTTTACATTTGCAACTGGTTTTTTATTTTCGTCAACCTTTAAAATTTCAATACCACCATTTACTCTTAAATTTGGTACTTCAACTTTAGAAACAACATTTTCTTTTGCCTCAACAGTTATAGTTTTGTTGTATCCTTGGTAACCCTTTGGTGGTTGAACTTCAAGCACTTTATAAGTACCAGCATCTAAGTTATCAAATACAACTTTACCATTTGCATCTGTTTTTTGATTTTCATAAATTACTTTGTCATTTGAATCTAATAAGTTAAATAATGCTCCTGAAAGCACTTTAGACTTATCATCACGATCATATTTTAATACTTCAATTTTAGCCTTACCTATTTTTCTATTTTTAACTGTAACAGAAACTGGAGTAGCAGCTGAATTGCTTACTGTTACTTTATATGGTTCAGTTGCTTTTTCATAACCAGCTGGTGCAGATACTTCTGTTAAAGTATATTCACCTAAAGATAAATTAGCAAATTCAATAAAACCATTTGCATCTGTTGTACCAGTAGCTACTACTTTATTACTAGAATCTTTTAATTCAAATTTAACATTTGCAATTCTGTTATTATATTGATCAACTTTATATAAATTAATTTTTCCTTTTACTGTATCCCATTTAAAGTTTACAGAAGCTTCTTTTGATATTGGATCTTCTTTTAAGATTATGAAATCTTGTCTTGCATCATCATTACCAGTGCCATAAATTTTTGCAACTTTGATACTTCCATTTGCAACAGCTTTTATAGTCAATGTAGATCCTGCTTCTGACTTTGCAAGTTTTACATATACTGATTCACCATTTGCAAAAGTAGTTTTAGCATTACCGTTTGCATCACATAAAACAGCAGATTTTGGAGCATTTACTAAACTTACATTAGCTGTTGTTGCATTAAATCCTGCAATGCTTAATACATAAGGTCCAGCCATCATATAATCATCTTTTATAACTAATTTAGCTGATGAAGATAATATATTAAATGTTGGGTTTGGATAATATGGACTAGCATTTGCTTGTTCAACAATTCTTCTTGCAGCATTTTTTACTCTTTCAGCAGCTTCTTCATGTCCTGTCTTAGCTACCAAATCATTAAAAGCAAAATTTTGTGTTGTTTTTACAGAATCTCCACCTGCTTTAGCTACAGTCCAAACTGCAATTTGTGTTGCAAGTTCAGCTTCATTATCGCTATTTACACCTATTTGTGCAGCTGTTCTATTTGGATATCCATAATACAATACAGACGTTGTAAATGTTGAAACTTTTCTATCTATTAACTTAAGAGTTCCACCACTTTGTACTGGTAATGGAATACCTATGTCTAGACAATAACCAACATGATTTCCAACACGACCTCTAAAATAGCTTACATTAGACGTAGTATAGAACGTATTTTTGAAAATCATCTCACCTTGTGTATATGTAAAGACTAGTTCTTTCTCATCACCAAAAATTTCAAATGGACTAATTTGTACTATCATTAAAACTAATACTACAACTATTAATCCAATTTTTAGTTTAAGATTTTTAACATCTTTCATTTTCTATCTCCTCCATTTTCCTATATTTAATATATAACAAGTTTTAAATTCCTCACATAATATTATTATAACACCTACAGCTTAATATGTCAATTATTTTTCATTTTTATGTAACTTTTATGTAAATATCATACAGGTCTTATATAATATTTATACACTTTCTTCTTTTATTAACTCGCCCTTTACTGAAATTCTCTCTCTTCCCATGTTAGTACAAGTTATAAGCGTTATCTCTTTTTTAGACATATCAGCATTTAATACTTCAATTTGAGTTGGAGCAATTTTTGTAACTGAGGTTACTTTGTAAGTATAAATCTTTTCTTTAGTTACAACTCTTACTTCTTCTCCTACTTTAACATTATGAAGTTCCCTAAATATCTCAGTATATATGTTATTATGAGCAGCTACGCAAAAATTACCATTTTCACCTGGATAAGCACATCCTTTAAATTTTCCAATATAATTTTTAAGTGTAGCATCATCTGTTCCCTCTACAACTTGACCTCTAATTCCAACACTTGGTATATCGACTACTGCAATTGCTCCCTGACTTATGGCAATATCATTATTTGGAGCGTCCAAAATAATTGGATTAGCACTACTTGTTTCATTATTATTATCAGAAGAATAATCATTTAATGTACCTGCAATGTCTGTTATATCCATATCATCTAAATCATTCTTATTCATCAAGTCTTTTATACTTATAATAATAGTTGAAACAATAATTATAAAGAGAATTAGTATAATAATACCAGTTATATGAGACTTAATTTTCATATTTATCTCTCCTCTTTTTTTAAAATTCACTTTTCAATTTCATTATAGCACAAGGAAAAAAACTTGTCAACGTTTATGTAATCTTTTTTTGGGATTTTCTTTTATATATAAGCGTTTTGCACTTTTTTAATTTCTTACAAATATTATAACTTTGGGAATTAAAAACACTTTGTAATAATTTTGTAACATACTTTTTTTTGACATTTTTTTAATTATAATATAACTTTTTGTAGACGATGTTGTATTTTTTGTCACTTTTATCTTTTAATAGCTTCTAAATATATACCTATTATATGAAATATTTATAATAAATATTTAAAAAATTATTTTTTTAAACTATTGCTTTGCTAAATTTATATTATAGTTAAAAGTTTTTAAACCTTAACATTTTATTTCTATCAACTAGTTATATATAATAGTTATATACAAAAAAAGAAAGCCACTGATTTTTCATAAATCAACGACTTTCAAATAAATTAATCTTCGTCTTTTTCAAGAGTATCAGCTAAATCTTCCTCAGTAATACCTATTACTTGCTCTTTTCTTTTTTTCTCATTTAAAGACTTATCTTTTCTTAATTGTCCCTCTATTTTAGATATCAAAGACTCTAAACCATAATAAATATCTTCACAATCTTCTTCTGCTAAGTAAGTACGAGACTTATATTCTATTCTCATATCTATATGCTGTTTTCCTTTTACTCTATCAGTAAATGTAACATGGCATATCGTCTCTGGAGAAAAGAATTTTTCAAGTTTTTTAATCTTTTTTTCAGTAAATTCCCTATAAGCATCTGTAACTTCAATACGAAGTCCTGTTAAATCTAATTCCATAGTAATCACCTCAACTATATTATACACTATTTTATCTTTTTTTCAACAATATTTTCATATTTTTAGCAATATAAAATCAGTTTTCAAAAAAAACACAATTTCAACACAATATTATAATTCAATTACTATTCATAATAAAAATTAGACTATTGCAAAGTACTATTTAAAAAGTAACAGTAGTGTATACATAACATAGAGTATTAAATAAATAATTCCGTTTTTTCTAGACATTTCATTTTTTGGTCTTATAAAAGGAAATATAGCAAGTAACATCATTGAAAATAATAAAATTACTAACTCAATATTATACTCTACATTATAATTTATTGGTGATAGTATTGCTGAAATTCCAATTATTAATAAAATATTAAATATATTAGATCCGATAATGTTTCCAATTGCTATATCACTGTTTCCTTTTTTTGCAGCTACCACACTAGTAACAAGTTCTGGCAAGCTAGTTCCAATTGCAATTATTGTAAGTCCTATTATCTTATCACTAATATTAAACGCCTTTGCAACTAATTTTGAATTATCAACTACAAAATCTGCGCCAAATTTTAAACAAACAATTCCTAGTACAATAAAAAATATAGATCTTAAAATATTCATTTCTTTTTTATTTTTTTCAACATCTATTTCAATTAAAGCTTCACAAATACCATCAAATTTATCAGCTTTTTTTGCCATGACAATTGTATAAATTATAAACAAAGCAAACAATAATACAAGTGCAATTCCTTCTTTTCTAGAAATTGCTGTGCTTGTATTGCACATATACATAAATATTAAAGTTATTAAAATCGATATTGGAATTTCAATTAATTTTGTTTCTTTTTTAAACAACACAGGTTTTATTACAGAACTAAGCCCAAGTATTAATAATAAATTGCATATATTACTTCCAATTACATTTCCAATTGAAATATCAGAAAAACCTTCTAAAGATGAAGTTACACTAACAAATAACTCCGGCATTGAAGTACCTATAGATACTATAGTAAGTCCAATTATAATTTCTGGCACCCTTAATCTTTTTGCCAAATTCGATGCTCCTTCTACCAAAACGTCTGCACCTTTTATAAGTAATACAAATCCAATCAATATAAGAATAATTTGCATAAACATATATATCATCTTCTTTCATTTTTATTTGCCATATTATTATAATATTTTTTTGTAAACTTTTCAAGTAGTTTTTGCCCAAAACTTAGCTTATTTTTTTATTTACACTAATAATTTTCTATAAAAAAACATAATTTTATTCAAAGTTTTTATTGACAACCAAATTATATAATTATATAATGAATACGAACTGTACAAAAAACGACTACTAACTATATAGGAGGGAATTTATATGTGTAATGAAACAAAAGTCTTAGATCCAATATTTAACAAGCGGCTTGAAAGTTGGGAAGAAACATATCATTTAATAAAAGGATATGCTATTGCAAAAAAAATGACAAATACATTAATTGCACTTAGTGTAGCTCTAAGAATTCATGAAGGTCAAAAAAGAGACTCTGG
>HF991936.1:7873-8679 GCA_000433135.1 Clostridium sp. CAG:921 | reverse complement strand
CTCTGGTGAACCATACATTGTTCATCCACTTAAAGTATGTGAATTGATAATAAATCTAGGTATTGCAAATGATATTTTATGTGCTGCTGCAATACTGCATGATTCAATTGAAGATTCAGCAAATAATCTTGCAAAAGATACTTTTGTAAAAGAATATGGGCTCTGTGAAAAAGTATTTGAATATGTAAGTATTTTAACAAAGCCAAAAAATTACAAGGAGACTGATCCAAAGCAAGAACATTATTTTAATGGTATTAAATCTACTGCTGACACAACCATTTTAAAATTAGCTGACAGAGTGGACAACATGTCAACAATTGATGTGTTTACAAAAGAACGCATGAAAAAATATGTAAATGAAACTAAAGAACTTATATACCCATTATGTAAGTTTGGTAAATCACACTATCCTCAATTGTCAAACGCAATTACAATCATCAAATATCGTATAGTATCCATTTGTGAAGCGATTGATACTTTACTTGGCACAAAATATGAAAATTCAAATTCTAACTTGGCGTACCGAAAACCATTTACGTTTGTAAAGGGATACTCCATTGGTAAGGATATGAAAAACACTTTAAAAGCGTTATACTTAGCTGAAAGATTACATGAAGGTGATGTGAGAAAAACAGGTGATCCTTTTATCATTCATCCACTTCGTGTTTGTACATATTTAATTTCATTAAACATTGATGATGATATAATATGTGCAGCAGCGCTATTGCATGAAGTCCTAAAAAAATGTGATTTAAAACAAGGAGGACATGAGTTAATAACCGATTACAACATTTCACCAGAAGTCC
>HF991936.1:0-7848 GCA_000433135.1 Clostridium sp. CAG:921 | reverse complement strand
CTTGAAACTATAAAAATTATGTCAAATTCTTCTAATCTTTCAAAAGAGGATTATTACTCTAGTTTAAAACTAAACTACAAAGCTCTTCTAATAAAGCTTTCAAATAGGGCTAATACATGTACAATTCTTCAGACTTTAAGTGACGAAGAAAAAATTGCATATATTGATGAAACTAATACATTTGTAAATTCACTTTGTAGATATGGTGAAGCTTACTATCCTGATTATTCTAATCAGATAGCTATTATGCAAAATCATATAAATTCAATTTGTAATATTGTTTACTCTTTTTTAAAAGGTGAAAATAAGTAGTAAACATTTAATATGCACACTAATTAGATATTGTAGAAAGGATAAATTGATATATATGTATCAATTGGTAATTATATGAACTTAAATAGCAAAGATGCGCTTACACTGCTTAACAAAAAAAGAACATTCACAAATAGTGATAGATGGATAGATCATTGCGTTTGTGTTGGAAATACTGCTGGAAGACTTGCCAGTGCACTAAATTTAGATGAAGACTTTGCTAAAACTTTAGGCTACATACATGATATTGGCAAAAGTTTTGAAAATGAAAGCAATACTTCACATGATGTTTTTTCTCATGCAATTTTGGGATATGACTACTTAAAATCACTAGGATATGCTGAAAAATATGCTGGGATATGTATTAAACATTCATTTTTGAACAATGATATCGATTGTTTAGCAAATAATTCAGATAAAACTGACAGATCTAACCCTAATTATGACTTCGTAAAAAGCTATATCAGAAATGAATATACACTCTACGAAAAAATAATTAATTTATGTGATTTAATGTGTACTCAAAAAGTATATACACTTGATAAAAGAATGATTGACTTATTATTAAGACATGGTGTATTTGCTAAAACACGCTATCACATCGAACAAGCTGTAAAGCTAAAAGATTATTTTGATAGTTTACTTGGATACAATTTATATAATTTATTTCCAGAGATAAAAGAAAATCTGTAATAGTAGTACGTAAAATATGTAAAATATAATAAATAAAATTTTAAAAAAGTAGAGAAAATTCATATATTTGTTTTCTCTACTTTTTTTATTCATTATCCCATTAAATCAAACATATCCATTTGCTCTGATCTTGGCATACCATCAAGGCAACCAGCAGCTTGCAATGTTTCTACTGCTACCTTTCCAATCTTTGACTTTGTAATCATTTGATCAATTGATGTAAACTTACCATCTTTTCTTGCTTCAACTAATTTTCCAGCATCAACTTCACCAAATCCAGTAAGTTTCGAAAGTGGCGGTCTAATTTTATCGCCTTCTACTAAAAATTTCTTTACATCAGACTTATATATATCAACAGGTAGAAACTCCACGCCTCTTTCATTCATCTCAAGAACAATTTCAAGTATTGGGTACATATTTTTATCTTTTTGAGATGCTGAATTTCCCTGAGCATCAATTTCTCTCATTTTTTCTTTTACCTTTTCTTTTCCATAAAGCATTGAATCACTATCAAATTCATCTGCCCTTATTGATAAGAACGCTGCATAATATGCCTCTTTAATATGAACTTTAAACCATGCAATTCTAAAAGCCATCGTAACATAAGCTGCAGCATGAGCTTTTGGGAACATATATTTTATCTTTTCGCAAGATTCAATATACCAATCTGGCACATCATGTTCTTTCATTAGTGCCTTAAATTCAGCCCATTTTGCAGGATCTTTTAAAGCCTTTCCTTTACGAACAGTCTCCATTATCTTAAAAGCAGAATTTGGAGGAAGCCCTTTATCAATAAGATAAATCATAATATCATCTCTTGTACAAATAGCTTCACTTAATGTAACTGTACCTGCTTCTATAAGGCTTTGAGCATTATTTAACCACACATCAGTTCCATGTGAAAGACCTGATATACGAATTAATTCTTCAAAAGTCGTTGGTTTGGTATCTACAAGCATTCCTCTAACAAATTTAGTTCCAAACTCTGGAATTCCAAAAGTTCCAACTTCTGAATTAATTTGTTCAGAAGTTACTCCAAGTGCTTTAGTAGAACAAAATATAGACATTGTCTCTTTATCATCAAGAGGTATTTGTTTTGGTTCTATTCCAGTTATATCTTGTAACATCCTTATAACTGTTGGATCATCATGGCCAAGTATATCCAATTTTAGTAGATTTTTATCTATTGAGTGGTAATCAAAATGGGTTGTTACAATATCAGAATATGGATCATCTGCTGGATGTTGTACAGGACAAAATTCATATATTTCTCTACCTTTTGGAACAACTATAATTCCTCCTGGATGTTGCCCAGTTGTTCTTTTAATACCAGTACAGCCTTGTGCAATTCTGTTTATTTCTGCAGATGGCATTTTTTTATTTCTTTCTTCTAAATACTTTAATACAAATCCATATGCTGTTTTATCAGCAACAGTACCAATCGTTCCTGCCTTAAACGTCGTACCTTTACCAAATATTACTTCTGTATATCTATGAGCTTTAGCCTGGTATTCACCTGAAAAATTAAGATCAATATCTGGTTCCTTATCACCATTAAATCCAAGAAAAGTTTCAAACGGAATATCCATACCATCTTTTTCAAGTTTTTCACCGCAATTTGGACAGTACTTATCTGGCAAGTCAAAACCATTTTTTACCCCATAATCAGTAAAATCCGAATACTTACATTTTGCGCACCTATAGTGGGCCTTAAGAGAATTAACTTCTGTTATTCCTGTCATATATGCAGCAAGCGAAGAACCAACAGAGCCTCTAGAGCCAACCAAATATCCATCTTCATTTGATTTCCAAACCAATCTTTGTGCTATAATATACATAACTGAATATCCATTTGATATTATTGAATTTAACTCTTTTTCAAGCCTGTCTCTTACTATTTCAGGTAAAGGATCGCCATATAGTTTATATGCCTTTTCCATAGCTATATTTCTTATATCATCTTCACAACCATCAATATGTGGCGGACATTTTTCATCAGATATTGGGCTTATTCTATCACACATATCAGAAATCTTATTCGTATTAGTAACAACAATCTCATATGCCTTATCTTTATCTAAGTACTCAAATTCTTTTAACATTTCTTCAGTTGTCCTAAGGTACAAAGGTGCCTGCTTATCTGCATCAGAGAAACCTTGTCCTGCCATTATAATTCTTCTATAAATTTCATCTTCTGGATTTAAGAAGTGAACATCACAAGTTCCAACAACTGGTTTATTAATTTTATCACCAAGCTCAACAATTTTTTTATTTATATCTATTAAATCTTGCTTCGAATTTAACAGTCCCTGATCTAAATAAAATTGATTATTTCCAAGAGGCTGTATCTCTAAATAATCATAATAATTAGCGATACTTTCAATAATACTTTCATCTTTTTTCTGGTAAATTGATTGGAATAACTCGCCTCTTTCACATGCTGAACCAATTATTAAACCTTCTTTATATCTATTTAGAAGAGATCTTGGTATTCTAGGTCTTTTATTAAAATATTTTACATGAGAATACGAAATTAATCTATATAAATTTTTTAATCCAACGTAATTTTTTACCAATATTATTATATGATAATATGGTAGTTTCTTAGTTTCTTCTTCTATTGCAGTATAAACATAGGCTTTTTCATTTATTCCTTTTTTCTTTGCATCTTCTAACATTCTTAAAAATACTTTTACTGTAGCTCTTGTATCATTTATTGCTCTATGTGCACCTTCTAAGCTAATTCCTAAAAATTCAGCAAGAGTACCTAATTTATGATTTTCGACACTTGTATAAAGCTCTCGCGATATAGTAAGTGTATCAATAACACTAGGTGAAAATTCTAAATGATATTCTTTTGCATAGTGATTTATAAAGCCAACGTCAAAACTTGCATTATGCGCAACAAGCGTACAACCTTTCGTAAACTCCAAAAATTTAGGTAAAACCTCAGATAGTTTTGGCGCATCTTTTACCATGTCATCAGTTATATGAGTTAACTCTTGTACTTGCTTTGGTATATTTTTCTCTGGATTTACAAATGTTGTAAATTCATCTATTATTTCTCCATTTCTTACTTTACATACAGCTATTTCTGTTATCTTCTCAATCTTTGGATTAAATCCAGTTGTCTCAAGGTCAAATACACAATATGTATCTGGCACTTCAAAATCTGGTTCAATGTCCTGTACAAGATATCCTTCACAACCATATATTACTTTAATTGGCGCAGCATCAATGATTTCCTGAGTTGTTGGATAACCTTTTTCTTTTTTTACTAATTTTTCAAATTTTCCTGTTATATAATGTATAGCATCTGGAAAAGCTTGAGCAACTCCATGATCTGTAACAGCAATTGCACTATGTCCCCATTTTATTGCCTGATCTAATATATCAGACATTGAACTAACAGCGTCCATAGCACTCATTTGAGTATGAAGATGAAGTTCTACTCTTTTTTCTTCCATATTATCTTGCCTTACATCTTTTGTTAATTTTTCACCAACATTTATGTTATTTACCATAATTTCAAGTTCGTTTGAATATGAACTTACTTGTGGTCTTCCTTGTACAAGAACAAATTTTCCAGTTTTTAATTTTGGACTTACTTCATCAAATTTTTGTTTATCCAAAAAAATCTTACAAGAAAGAGTGCTAGTATAATCAGTAACATCAATAGAAACAAGTATCTTACCACTTTTTAGTTCTCTATCTTCTCTTTTAAATATTTCGCCATTAAAACACACTCTATCCATTGTATCATTTATATCTATTACTTTTACTCTATCAGGTACCTTTATCTCAATTCCATAAATAACATTTTCAGGTTGTGGTAGTGTTGCAAGTTTTCTTTCTTCTTTTTCCTCTTCGGTTAATTTTGCTCTTGGAGTAAATTCTTTTTTTTCACTTTTAAAGGAAGTCTTACTTAAATTTTCGTTACTTTTTGAACTTTCACCAAACACATTAGTACTTGGAATAGAATCTGCAAGAGACTGCATATTATTAAGATCAGAAAGTCTTACATATGAAATTTTCTCATCATCTTCCATAGTTTTAAAAAGTGAAGGGTCGTCTTTTATAATAATATTATAATTTAAACCATATTCAATGCTTACACATTTTTTTATATACTCATCAATCTTTTTTATAGCTAAAAAACCAGAATATTCTTTTTTTAAAATTATTTCTATTTTTTGCTCTTCATCAGATATATTAATAACACAATTTTCAAAAATCCTTTTAGTATAATCATACTTTTGATTAATTAACATTATTATATCTCTTATACTTTTTTCATTAATATTGCAAGGTTTACCATTATATCTATACTCTACTTTAAAGCTATTTAAATCATACTCCTTGCATGCTCTTTTTTCAAATCTTTCGATATCAAAAAGAGAAATATTATCTTCACTACTTGCAGACACAATAACAGCATTAAGTTTTTTTGAAAATTTAACTTCACATACATTTGCTTCACAAAATTTGTTATCTTCATTAGCCAAGCTAAAGAAAACTTCCTTCACTTTTTTATTCAAGAAATACCCTCCAAAACATAAAAAAATATTTAGTTTATAACCAAAGTAATAAAATATAAAAAATACGAAAGTAAAAAAACTTTCGTTAATTAACACATTAAAGTGGCAATTCATAAGCCGGATTCTGTTTTAAATATAGTCATTTATCTAGAACATATATCACTATATGCCTCAAGCCATCAACCACGAAAGACGACGGGCAGCCTTATCCTTTCTATTTTGATGTTGCACCAAGTGGGGTTTACACCACACATATGTCACCATAAGTGTTCGTGAGCTCTTACCTCACGTTTTCACCCTTACCTACAAACTAGGCGGTTATTTTCTGTTGCACTTTCCTTAAGATTACTCTTACTAGACGTTATCTAGCACTATTGCCCTACGGTGTCCGGACTTTCCTCTTGCTAAATAGCAAGCGACTATTTGGATTACCACTAAATATAATTATAGCATAAAAACTATTAAAAATAAACTATTAATTTAAAAGATTAATAAAAACATTTTACATATTGCTTTTATGTTATAATATATATTGCAAAAAAAGATGCTCAAAATTACAAGAGCATCTTTTTTATAAGAATAAATTAGCTTACTTTTCTAATACTAAACTTATCCGTTATATACCTACATTCATTCTTGCATTCGGGATCCTTTTCCAACCGTTGACTAAAAAAATACGGTAATTCACCCCAGGTAAACTGCGGAACTCCAACTATGGAAATTGGAATCTCACCAATTTCTTGCATTTTACTGCAATCAGGAAAGTATTTATATTTGCCTGATTCATTTTCAAATACTTTTCCAATTTCAGTATCTTTCCAATATAACACATACTTTAATTTACTCTTCATATGCCATGTCTCCTTTTTATTAAAAAAGTCAAACTCAAATTTTACCTTATCGATTATACTATATTTTTCAAATTATGTCAACTTTTTTTAATTTTCAAGCAATATTTCAATTTTATCTGTAACACATTTACATCTTGTTTTATTAATATAGTCTATTATTGAAATATCACTACTTACCTTGTTTTCATTAATTTGATTTGATATAATCTTAGGAGTTGGTAGCCTATCTTTTATAAATGTTGGTAATTCAGTTGATATCATTTCATAATTAAAAAATAGAGAAATTGGCATGCCAAGTTTATTAGCTTTTATAAAATTTTCATAATCTAAACTAGATATATAAACATTATTCTTTCTTATAACATTTATTATATTAATATCTTTCCAAAATATTTTTATTTTCATCTTTCAACCTCCATGTCATCAAGCATTAAAGATTTTCCAATACTACGCTTTCTTGTATTAAATGCTTTAGTAACAAAATCTTTTAATTTATCTGGTAAATTAGTATTAATCCTACCTTCTACACTCGTTATTGCATCTTCAATACTTAGGTCATTGTAACACCTTTCTGAAAATTCTTCTAATTCTTCGGAATCATCAGTAAGGTAATACAACATTTCCTTCCAGTCCTCATCACCACATTTTACTTCTTCTGGAGCTGTTATCATTTGTTCTTGCAAATCTACCATATTCTTTAAGTCGATTTTTCCATTAGATATTTCATCTATCTCCTCTTCTGGAAGATCTAGCATTAATGAACATTCATTATCAAATATAGGTGCAACCTTAAATATTGGCTCTCCATTTTTTTGATCTTTGCCAAAAATAATTGCTATATTCTCAGAATGCCTATCATTAGACATAGTAAATGTATCAAAAATAGCAATCTTTGCAACATCGAAATATGCTTTTTTTGCCAAATCTTTTGATATATCTTCAGTTTTAGCTAAATTTTCAATAGCACTAAATATATCAACAATGTCAACTAAATCATTTGGAACCAATTTTTTACTTGAAATAGATCTAATATCAAACATACCTTCGTCCTTTTTTTTATCAAGTACGTTTTTAGAAATTACACCTGATTTTCCATTATATTTCATAGCATCATAATGTGCACAATCAATGCCAACTTGTTTTGCTAGTTCTTCAACTAAAAGTTCAGCATATATAGTATAATCCTTAGCACATTCATCTAAATTTTCACTTCTTACAAGCACCTCTGTATCATCTAAAAAAACCCAAAACTTATCTCTATTTTGTGATCCTCTAAGCTCATTTCCAATTTCAAGTTTGTTTTCATTTATTGCTAGATCCATATCTATAAATCCATTTTCATCTCTATAGTTTTCTAAATCTTCTAATTTCATATAATCACCTATTATAGAATACAACATTTTCATTCATTTAGCAAGCATAACTATATAATTAAATAAAATTTCAAAACACAA
>HF991935.1:9116-10170 GCA_000433135.1 Clostridium sp. CAG:921 | reverse complement strand
GGAAGAACAAATTATAGATGATTACAGTTGTGAAAGTATGCAAATTGTTGATTTGTTTTTGCTATTAGATAGTGAATTTGCTAAGTTGTTTGAAGGTATGTTGGTAAATAAAATTCAAATTAAAGTTTTAAAAAATGATTTTGAAAAAATAAAAGAAATCCTAGATAGACAATATTTGAGATTTAAGAAAAATAATTACTTTTTACCTGAATTTTATTTTGGTAGCTTGGTATATGAATATGAAAGAAAAGTAAAAAAATACATTTTAGATTACGACATTTCATTAGAAAATTATTCAAGTTACTTTTACGCTAGCATAAGTATAATAAGGACAATAGGATGTGATAATTTACTTCTAGAATTTTTTATTAAATATGGCGACAGAGAGATTAAATTATGATAGTGGTCGAAAGACCACTATTATATAAATCAAGTAATTTATAAGTTATTTTAATGTTTATTTCCAAATTTAGTTCTAAAAAATAATTTAAGTAACTTAATTTAAGCCTAATTTTTTTTTATTTATTATGTGTTTTTTGAATTCTAAACTTGCTTCTAATTTTTTTATTTATTTAGCTTAATTTTATTGATAAACTAAAACATTTTCAGCTTATGTTGTTTTTAATTTAATATTAAAGCTCTTGTAAAAATTGTATACAAATGGTATAATTTATAATTATTATAGGAGAGTTTTTTATGAAATTTGTACGTAAAAATAAACTGGAATTGAGTGATACTTTAGTACCTGATCTTTTTATATTAAATAATATGATTTCTTTAGAAGGAATTGATGTAAAATTGTACCTGTATATGCTTTTCCTATCTAAAAGTTCTTCAGAAATTGAAATTGACACTTTAATAAAGAAAATGTGCATAACTCAACAAGAGTTATCTTTTAGTTTAGATAGACTTCAAGCTGAAGATTTAATTGTTAAGACATCTCAAGGATTTAGTATAGTAGATTTAAAAGAGGTTGAGGTAAATAAATCATATATACCTAAGATGGAGACAAAGATAAACAGAGTAAAAACAGAGTTAGAGGCAAAAAGAGTGG
>HF991935.1:5534-9108 GCA_000433135.1 Clostridium sp. CAG:921 | reverse complement strand
AGAGGCAAAAAGAGTGGCAGCTGCTGAAGCAATTAACGAGTCATTTTTTCAAGGAATTATGTCACTTGGGTGGTATACTGATATAGCTACTTTATTTAAAAATTATAATTTTTCAGAAGAGGTTATGATAGCTCTTTTTCACTATTGTCAAGAAAGAAAGGCATTAAATAAGAAGTATGTTTATGCAGTAGCTGAAAATTGGTATAAAGGTGGAGTAAAAACTTTTGAACAATTAGAGGATTTTTTGGAGAGTTATGATATCATTCAAACCACAAAGCAAAAGATTGTTAAAGCATTAAGACTTAATAGAAATATAACTAAATATGAGGAGCAGTATATAAATACGTGGATACGTGAGTATGGTTATGATTTTAATATCATTGAAGAAGCGCTGAAAAAAACAGTCAATGCTGCAAATCCAAGTATAAGTTATATAAATGCT
The DNA here is from genome assembly GCA_000433135.1 of Clostridium sp. CAG:921. Taxonomy (GTDB): domain Bacteria; phylum Bacillota; class Clostridia; order TANB77; family CAG-465; genus CAG-465. The sequence continues at coordinate 8,666 of HF991935.1, read as the reverse complement.
ATTATTTCAAATTGGCATAAAAAGGGATATAAAACATTGGATGAAGTTCAAAACGAGAATAATCAAGAACAAGTTGAAAATAAATATAATAAAAAAACTAATATGCAAGATAATAAATTTAAAAATTACGAACAACGTAGTTATGATGATTTAGAATCTTTTTATGACAATATATAATAGTTAATTTAAATTTTTGTTTGGAGGAAAAATTTGGATACAAAAGCTTTTGAAAGAGTAAAAAATAACTTTTATTTAAAAAGAGAAGAAAAAATAAAAATGGCTAACTTACTAAAAGATGAAATATATGACAACAATGAAACTTTAAAAAAATTAGAAGAAACCAGAAATATAATTGCACTAAAAATTACAAGAAATATTTTGAATAATAGGGATAAGATAGAATCAGAAATAGAAGAAGAAAACATGCAACAAAAGTTAGCTTCTATAGATAAAAAAATTGAACTTGAGTACAAAAAAATAGGAATAACTAAAGAAATGCTGTTGCCTAAATTTGATTGCAAAAAATGTAGCGATACGGGTATGATAAAAAATGGAGATAAGATTATTTTTTGTTCATGCTTTACACAAGCTGTAATAAATGAAACATATAAGCAAATAAATATGTTAAAAATAAAGGATGAAAATTTTGAAACTTTTGATATTGGATTTTATTCAAATGAAGTCAACCGAGAAAAATATGGAATTAATAAATCACCAAGAGAAAATATTGAACAAATAAGAGATATTTCTTTAAATTTTGCATGTAACATAAAAAATAAAGATGAAAAAAATTTGTTATTTATAGGAAATACAGGTCTTGGAAAGACTTTTTTGAGTAATGCGATAGCTAAAATTGTAATAGATAATGGGTATTCTGTTATTTATCAAACTGCACCTGTTTTTATTGACAAAATTATGCAATATAAATTTTCATATAACAAAGATGAAAAAAAAGATTTGTATAATAAGATATTTGAAGTAGATTTATTAATTATAGATGATTTAGGAACAGAAACTATGACAAATAATAAATATACTGAGTTGTTTAACATTATAAATACAAGATTACTTAGTAATAAAAAAATAATAATTTCAACAAATTTGAAGTTAAATGAACTATTTTCTAGATATGATGAAAGAATTATTTCAAGACTTATAGGAGAGTTTAAGATTTGCAAATTTGTTGGAGAAGATATTCGCTTAAAAAAGAAAAGAATTTCTAAAGATATACTAAATTGATTTCTTTATAGAGAATTAGATGAATAAGTGAGTATTAATATTACTTTTTAAGCTTACTTAGGAAAATTTTATTTTGTATTTTTTATAATGATACTAGTATAAAAAATATGGTAATGAATAAAACAAAATGAAAAATAGTGACTATAAAAAAGAGTCACTATTTTTCAAAATTTATGTTTTTAAATTATAATTTTTTAGAAAAACTTTAATAAAAAATTAAAGTTTTTCTTCACGTTTTTTTTCTAAACGTGAAATTTGCTCATATAATTTTTCTTCACGTTCAGATATCTCAGCGGGCAAATCTATATGTACTTTTAAAATTAGATCTCCTCTTTTTCCATCTTCTGATATATATCCTTTATTAGGGATGTTTACAAGCTCACCATCTCTTAGATGTTTTGGAAGAGTAACTATAATTTTTTCATCCATTACTTGAAGTTTTATCTTTCCTCCAATTACTGCGACAGAAGGCGTTATAGTGATATTTTTTACTAAATCGATTCCGTCTAATTTAAATTCATCATCTTCTAACAACTTTACATGTATTATTAGATCACCATTTTTTCCACCATTTTTGCCTGGATTTCCAAGCGCAGCCAGTCTAATTTTATCACCACTTTGGATACCTATAGGCACATTTACAGAAAAAGTCTGCATTCCAGATTTAAATGATTTGATAACAATCTTTTTTTCAGTTCCAAAAAAGCCTTCTTCTAACGTAACATCTAAATGAGTTATAATATCAGTACCTTTAATTGGTTTTTGTTTTGCTTTTTTTTCATTGTCATCTCTATTATCATCAGTTGAAGTTTGTGCAGTACTATTATCAGTATTTGAATCTTCTTTTTTGAAGCCTAAAATAGTAGTAAAAAGATCATTTATGACATTTACACCAGATTTGAATTCATATCTTATATTTGAAAGACTAGAATTTCCATCAACGAAGCCATAACCAAGCTTTGCAACCTGTCTATCGTATTTTTTTCTTTTTTCTTCATTTGTAAGCGTTGCATAAGCTTCATTTATATCTTTAAACATTGTTTCAGCAAGCTCAGATTTATTTGTATCAGGATGATATTTTTTTGCTAATTTTCTATATGCTAATTTTATGTCTTGGATTGAACTTTTCCTTGTTACATCTAAAATTTCATAATAGTTTTTGTATTTCATATTTTACCCCTTTTAAAAACTAAGTTACATCAAAACTTTTTTTACATTATATCATAAATAAACTATTTTTCAATAACTTTAGCTTGCTTTTTTGTTTTTTTTCTTGTATAATAGTGGAGTATAACGATGTGGAGGTTAGAAATGGATATAAATGATGAAAACTTTTTATCGGCGCAAAAAATTGTACCAGTAAAAATAGAAGATGAAATGAGAAAGTCATATATAGATTATGCTATGAGTGTTATAGTTTCACGTGCACTTCCAGATGTAAGAGATGGTATGAAACCTGTACATAGAAGAATACTTTATGTAATGAATGAACTATCTTTGTGGCCAGAAAAGCCTTTCAGAAAATCAGCAAGTATTGTTGGTGATGTAATGGGTAATTATCATCCACATGGTGATGCTGCTATTTACGATGCACTTGTGCGTTTGTCCCAAGATTTTTCTATGAGATATCCTCTTGTAAATGGACATGGTAATTTTGGTTCTATTGATAATGATCCACCAGCTGCAATGAGGTATACAGAGGCTAAGCTTCATAAAATATCTCTTGAAATGTTAACAGATATAGATAAAGACACAGTTGATTTTGTACCTAACTATGATGATAGATTAAAAGAACCATCTGTGCTTCCTGCTAAGTTGCCTAATTTATTAATTAATGGTTCATACGGTATAGCTGTTGGAATGGCTTGTAATATTCCACCACATAACCTTACC